>NZ_CP089542.1 GCF_021233055.1 Spirosoma oryzicola
CACCTTTCCCCTCTACGCAGCTAAGGTCGATTCGCTGGACGTACCCAGTACAGTGATGAAAAAAAACCTGCGGGCAGTGGTCGTTTTGCCTGATGCCTATGCCTCCTCGGCCAAAAACAAAACAGCATACCCAGTTCTTTACCTACTACACGGCGGCTTTGGCCACTTCAACGACTGGATTACCAAAACGCCCGATAAAACCCTGATTCAACGGCTCTCTGACCAATATGGCCTTATTATCGTCATGCCGGAAGGAGAAGCCTTCAGCTACTATCTGGACAGTCCGGTTATCAAAGACAGTCAGTTTGAAACGTACCTGACCAAAGAGGTCGTCGACAAGATTGATAACACGTACCGAACCATCCGCAGTCCGAAAGGGCGGGTTATTACAGGTCTGTCGATGGGCGGCTACGGCGCATTGTACCTGGCTACGCGTCACCCCGATCTGTATTGTGCAGCTGGCAGCATGAGCGGAGCGCTGAATCTGGACATGAATATCTGGAAGCTCCCCCCCGACGCAGCTAAAAATATCAGAGCCGAATTCGAAAAGATTCTGGGGCCATTCAGTCAGTCAGCCGATGGATGGGCTGCTTATTCAGTAGTGGGCATGGCCGATAAAATGAAGGCAAATGGATTAAAACTGGTTATCGACTGCGGGGTGGATGATTTTCTGATCGAGTCTAATCGGGAATTGCATCGTCGGCTGGTTTTCAATCAAACACCTCACGATTACAGCGAACGTCCCGGAGGTCATAGCTGGGAATTTTGGCAGAACGCCCTCCCCTATCAGGTACTGTTTTTCAGTAAGGTGCTGAACGGAAATTAAGTAGCTAACCAACTTGAACTAGATCCGATCTATGCTTTCATTACTTGGTTTCGCTACCATTGCTCTTTTTCTGGTATTGATTATCACCAAGCGGCTGTCGGTGATTACAGCGCTTGTTCTGGTGCCGTTGGTATTTGGTTTTCTGGCCGGATTTGGACCGAAAGAACTAGGAGAGATGATTTTAGCAGGCATCAAGCAGGTAGCTCCGACGGGTATTCTGCTCATGTTCGCCGTGCTGTATTTCGGGACCATGCTGGATGTTGGCCTGTTTGACCCGATCATTGCAGCCATTATTCGCCTGGTAAAAGGTGACCCGCTAAAGGTTATCTTGGGAACAGCAGTATTAACCATGATCGTCCACCTCGATGGCGATGGAACGGCTACGTTTATGATTGTCATGTCGGCCTTTTTACCGATCTACAAACAGTTGCGTATCAATCGGCTGATCCTTACGGGGATCGTCGCGCTGAGCGTGGGCCCTATGCACTTGGTACCGTGGTCTGGTACATCAGCGCGGGCTATTTCAACGCTGAAAACGGATGCTACTCAATTATTCAATCCTAATATTCCTGCCATTGTAGCCGGTATTGGGTGGGTGCTTTTTGTCGCTTACTGGTTTGGGCTAAAAGAACGCAAACGGTTAGGCGTTAGTGACCTGAACTATGTACATCAGGAAAGCCTGACCGACCAGCAAAAGCAATTTCGCCGACCCCGTCTGTTCTGGGTAAACGCCGTACTGACCGTTGCCCTGATTACTACCCTGATGAAAGGCTGGGTACCCGCTCCGGCCCTGTTCATTTTGGCCGCCACGGTTGCCTTATTGCTTAATTATCCTCACTTACCTGATCAACAAAAGGTGCTTAGAAGCCACGGTAATAACATTTTCATGGTATCGAGTATGATCTTTGCCGCTGGTGTCTTTTCAGGAATCCTGACCGGTACCAAAATGATTGACGCTATGGCTACGTCCGTCATTTCATTGATTCCCCAGCAACACGCGGCCTGGCTTCCAACGCTGACAGCCATCACCAGTATGCCCGCCAGTCTGCTATTTACACCGGATGCTTATTACTTTGGCGTTGTCCCGATCCTGAGTCAGACGGCAACCCAGTTTGGCATCGACCCGCTGGAGATTGGCAGGGCCGCTCTGCTGGGTCAGATGACGGTTGGTTTTCCGGTTAGTCCGCTGACAGCATCGACATTCCTGCTGGTCGGTCTGGCGGAGGTGGATTTAGGCGATCACCAGAAATTTATTCTCAAATGGGCTTTCGGCACCACAATCGTAATGACGCTGGCGGCTCTCTTAACTGGCTCGATTCACGTATGAAAGCAACTGTTCGGATAGGTTGCGGGGCTGGCTTTTCCGGCGACCGGCTCGACCCGGCGCTCGTTCTGGTTCAGCAAGGTAATTTAGACTATCTGGTGCTGGAATGTCTGGCCGAACGTACCATCGCGCTGGCGCAGAAACGCAAACGGCAGGATGCCAAACTAGGTTACGATCCCCTACTGGAACGCCGAATTGTCAGTCTGTTACCGCATTTAGTGGCGAATAAGGTTCGTCTGGTCACCAACATGGGCGCAGCCAATCCGCTGGCGGCTGCCCAAAAAATTATCGATATTGCTCAACAACTATCTGTATCGGTCACAGTAGCGGCTGTCACGGGCGACGATGTATTCAGCCTGCTTTCGGGTAGCGAAGTGGCGTTGGAGACGGGTAAGCCCCTATCCGAATCTGGTCTACT
Source organism: Spirosoma oryzicola (assembly GCF_021233055.1). Taxonomy (NCBI): domain Bacteria; kingdom Pseudomonadati; phylum Bacteroidota; class Cytophagia; order Cytophagales; family Cytophagaceae; genus Spirosoma; species Spirosoma oryzicola. The sequence continues at coordinate 2,569 of NZ_CP089542.1, forward strand.
GGTGTCGGCCAATGCTTACATGGGTATCGATGCCATTTTACCGGCCTTGGCCACCGATGCCGACATCATCATTACGGGTCGGGTAGCCGATCCATCGCTTTTTTTAGCTCCGCTGGTTCACGAATTTGGCTGGTCGCTGGACAATTATAACCCGTTGGGACAGGGTACGGTCATTGGGCATTTACTGGAATGTGCAGGTCAACTTACGGGCGGGTACTTTGCTGATCCCGGTCGTAAAGACGTAGCCGACATGGCTCGTCTGGGCCACCCCTTTGCCGATGTTTCGTCGGATGGCACGGCTGTTTTCAGTAAAGTATCTGGTACGGGTGGCGTGTTAAGTCTATCGACAGCAAAAGAACAGCTGCTCTACGAAGTCATGGACCCCAGCCGTTACATTACCCCCGACGTTGTCGCTGATTTTACGCAAGTACGATTGACTGAAATGGGACCCAATCAGGTTAAGGCTTCGGGTGGACAAGGTCAAGCCCGGCCTGATACGCTGAAAGTTAGCGTAGGTTATGAAGCGGGTTTTATTGGTGAAGGAGAGATTTCATACGCTGGGTCAAACGCTCTCAACCGGGCAAAACTAGCCGGAACTATCATTCAAGAGCGGCTACAGGATTATTTCACCGACCTACGGATCGACTATATCGGCAGCACGTCGGTGCATCGAACCAACTTTGGTCATTATCCAGATCCTTACGAAATTCGGCTGCGGGTAGCCGGGAAAGCGTCAACAGCGCAACAGGCTGCGTTAGTAGGTGAAGAAGTCGAAGCCCTTTACACTAATGGTCCGGCGGGCGGGGGCGGTGCCCGGAAGTACGTTCACGAACTCGTGGGTATCGTATCAACGCTTATAGATCGTCACCAACTAACGCCACAGGTAACCCTTTTTTAGTCATGACCATCAAGCTCTACGACATTGCCCACAGCCGGGCGGGCGACAAAGGCAATACCCTCACGCTCTCGCTTATTCCCTATAAAGCCGAAGATTATCCGCTACTCTGCGATCAGGTTACAGCCGAGGCTGTCAAACAGCACCTGCGCGATATTGTGCTTGGTGAAATTACCCGGTACGAACTACCTAACTTACCTGCCCTTCAATTTGTCTGCCAACAAGCGTTGAATGGTGGTGTAACAACCTCCCTCACAATGGACATGCACGGGAAGAGTTTAAGTTACGCGCTGCTGGAGATGTGGATTACTGTCTAGCCAATAGTCCGTGAGGATTGTCATTTGGTATTCGTAGCTTCTTGGTCTACGCCCTGTCTGATGGGTCTCAGAAAAATGTGCGGCTGGGACCAACTATTAGGGCTCGCAAATTGGGTGGCTACAAATCGGAATCGGTCCTCCCCGACCCTTCCGCAGATAAGAACATCGCTGCTTGTCATCAACGATCATTTTTTGCTACCCAACTATTTCAGATCAATTGAAATTAGGCCAATTTTGATCTTGCACAAAATTGGTTGGTCTGAATTGACCCCTATCATCACAAATCATGATACGATTAGTCTTTTTTTCGCTGGCCTTATTGATGGCCGGAGCCTGCCAGCGAACAGCGATCCCGACTACAAAACGGGTAGTCTTAGCCGGAATCGACGCTTCCAAAAAACCAGGAGATGATTTCTTTACCTATGCCAACGGAATTTGGTATGATACCGCCCGTATACCAGCTTCTCAAACGGGCGTAGGCTCTTACTCTTTTTTAAATTACCCACAACGTATCCGGTTACAAGGAATTCTGGATAGCGTTTCAGTAAGCCGCAACGTACCTGGAAGTCTCGAACAAAAAGTAGGTGATTTTTATGCTTCGGGTATGGACACGACTGCTATCAACAACCGCGGTTACGAACCGATCAAACCGTTACTTGCCCGTATTGACGCTCTTACGGATGTTTCTTCGCTGCTTAAGTTTGTAGCAGAAGAGCAAAAGGCCGGGAATGGCTCTATTGTTGGCTTTTACGTCGGTCCTGATCAAAAACAAAGCAAAATCAATATTGCTCAGTTTCGTCAAACTGGTATCGGCTTGCCCGAACGAGCCTATTACTTCAAAACCGATTCGTCAACGCTTCTGATTCAAAAGGCGTACAAAAATTACCTTACTCGTCTGTTTGAGTTGATTGGTACGGAGCCAACGGTTGCGGAAAAGAATGCCACTGTTGCATACGCTATCGAGAAGCAATTGGCTACTGCTCATCGAACCAATATCGAACTCAGAGATGTAAAGGCCAACTACAACAAAATGGCGGTCGCAGCTCTGGATTCCAAACAGCCTAGTCTGCACTGGACAACGCTGTTGACCGACTTGGGTTTACAAGTTGATTCGGTTAATGTGGGGCAGCCCGCTTATTATGATCAGTTGAATACGATGGCAACGTCCGTTGCGATTGATGATTGGAAAGCTTATTTGAAAGCTCGTGCATTAACTAATTACGCAAATTTTCTAAGTCAACCGTTTATCGATGCAACGTTCGCCTATAGCAAAATTCTGACGGGCCAAGCCATTAAGCAGACGCGGGCTGAAGAGATGACGCAAGCTGTCGATCGGTCGCTGGGTGATGCGTTGGCTCAGTTGTACGTCAAAAAATACTTTCCCGAATCGGCTAGAAAACGAATGGCTGTTTTGGTCGATAATCTTAAAAAAGCATTTGAGGCCCGTATTAACCGCCTGGACTGGATGAGTGATTCGACCAAGACTAAAGCGAAAGACAAACTGTATGCCTTCTCGCAAAAAATAGGTTATCCGGACAAGTGGCGTGATTACTCGCAGGTGGCGATAAAAAGAGACGCTTATTTTGAAAACCGGCTGTCGGCGGCTAAGCACGATTACCTGGATAGGTTGGCCAAAGTAGGGCGACCTGTCGACCGAACGGAATGGCATACGACTCCCCCCACGGTAACGGCTTACAACAATCCTCCACTGAATGAAATTGTGTTTCCGGCGGGTATTCTACAACCACCTTATTTTGATGTAAACGCTGATGATGCGCTTAACTATGGCGGAATTGGAATGGTAATCGGTCATGAAATAACGCACTCGTTCGATGATCAGGGAGCACAATACGACAAAGATGGTAACGTGACCAACTGGTGGAACAAGACAGATTACGCTAAATTCAAAGCGAAGACACAGCAAGTGATTGATCAGTATAACTCCTTTACGGTGCTGGATTCGGTGCACGTGAAAGGAGCTTTAACGGTAGGGGAAAATACGGCTGATATTGCGGGTGTCGCTATCGCTTATGATGCCTTCAAACTGACTGAGCAGGGAATGGGGACTACAAAGTTGGACGGTTTTACACCCGATCAGCGCTTCTTTATATCGATTGCCCGGATCTGGCGCGTCAAAACAAGAGATGCGTACATGGGCATGTACGTTAACACGAATCCGCACTCACCAGCCAAATGGCGTGTGAATGGACCGCTGATGAACTTCACACCGTTCTACAATGCCTTTAATGTGCAGCCAGGTGACAAAATGTATAAACCTGAACAGGATCGGATCAGCGTTTGGTAAGACTTAATCTACAGTTTGGAGATAACGTCGGTAGGAGCAGCTTCTGCTTGCAATAATGGTGTCAAACTGGCACCATTATTTTTTCCAAGTAATGGTGCCAGTTTGACACCATTATTGTTGGACAATAGAAAATCTATCTGCTATGTTGCTTTGCTTTAGTTACTAAAATCAATAGTTGATCGCAGTCGCTAACAAATTGGGCATTGTTGGGATCTAAACTGTTGGCGATCTGGACGATTTGCTTCATCAATATTGAAACATCACTTGCTGTGTCAGACGGCTCGGCTGACGCCTGTTCGGTCTGTGCGATAGCCATCACATCGGATAACGAAAGTGGAGCAGTTTCCGGCGAAACGGAGCGACCAATTTCCCGGATGACCTCTTTAGACACCTTCTGTTTTCCCTTCAACACATCTTGCTTCAAATCGGGAACCAGACGATCTATTCCTTCTGAGTAGTCGCTGTCCCGCATGATGGTCCGTGGGGATACGTTAAACTGTTTGGCTAGCTTATCCCGAGTTCGTTCTCCCTGGCCACTTTTGGCCTCTAATGGAGTGGTAGCTTCTTGGATGGGCCGACCTGCTATTTGGCGTTCGTTACGGTATTTCAAACCTCGCAGGTACGACATTTGCTCGGGGGTGAGGTTTCGACGCCCGAGTTGATTGTCAATCATGAAGTCGCGAACCGCTTGAGTAGTTGCGAAGTCATGTAGAGTGATCTTGAAGTTTAGATTGTGTTCTGTACAAATCTCGAAGCGATTATGGCCATCAATCAAGACGTTGATGGGTGTCGTATCTGTAGACCCATCAACAGTTCCCTGAGTTGTTTGCCAGATCAACAGGGGTTCCCGGCAACCTTCTTTCAAGATATTAGTTTTCAACTGCTCATACTCGATGTTCTGGAGTGGAGGGATTAATTCTTTAAATTCAGCCAATACAGTGATATTCGCCTTTACTTCATCAAGCATGTTCTGCATGAGATTAGCTGAATTGCGATGCAGTACAGGGGGTTCGCCGGAAGCAGTTTTGAATTTTTTCATAGTCATTTAGGCTGAATGCTTTGTAACTACTTCGTCTGCCAAAGCTTGGTAGTCAATAGCGCCAGGAGATGAAGGTTTGTAATCGAAAATATCCTGACCAACGTATTGCGATTCGGCCAAGGATATGTTTTGTCGGATCTCTGTATTAAAGAATGGTTGATCCTTTAGATCGGCCCGTACTTGCGCCATCAACTCCCGGTGAAGTACCAATTGCGGATTCACTCTGGCCATAACTATTCCCTCAATAGTGAGCCGGGCGTTGAAGGACTCTTTTATGTCGTGAATAAGCTCAAGTAGGTTGTACATCCCTTTTACGGCTGATGCTTCCGGCTCGAGCACAACCAATGCGGCAGTTGATGCCACCAGGGCTGAGTAGGTGAAGATAGTCAGCGAAGGGGGACAATCGATGAGAATGTAATCGTACTGTGCCAATAAGGGAGCTAATGCGTTCTTGAAACGTAATACACCACTAGGCGTCTTGGTCAATTCAGCTTCGGCTTTCGAGAGTTCCAGATCGCTTGGGACTAAGTGATAGTTCTCTTTTAGTTGCACAATAGGCATAGATGCTCCCTGAGTCAGGACTTGCAGGAGTTGTTGTTGGGGATTGTGCACACCTAGGCTTTGTGACAAATTGCCTTGAGAGTCCAAGTCGATTAGTAGAACAGACTGTCCACGATTGGCTAAGCCCTTCCCTAAATTGATTGTAGTGGTTGTTTTACCAACTCCGCCTTTGTGATTAACAACAGCTAATACCTTAGCTCGACGGTTTAGAAAATCCTCTATGCCGTACTGGCGGAGAATGGGTTCAAGCGCCTTAAGATGTGACTCTGACAAAGTTCGTAAACCATTTATCGCTTTTGTAAGTGTACCTGTAGGTAGGCCAGCCTCTTTGTTTATTCCAGCCTGTGAAAGCGTTGGCTTCTTTTTCAAAAACTTAAAGACTTCGTCTTGTGTCAACATTTGCTTGTGTGCTGAATGGTTGCCTCAAAAATAGGACTAATATCTACTAAAGCAATTACTGAGGTATAAATATAAGGCAAATCTGTGCGTTACCGTTTACTTGTTAGAGTATTTATTGTATTCTATTTTCTACTACTATCAATTGTTACCTTTGAGTTTCAGCATCTGGTCAGGGTAGGTGATTGTAGTGTGAATGCACGTTAATAGGTATCTCTGTCCAGCTTGTGTAGTAAGTAAGAAAACTCATGATGATGGTATGAATCGCCACTTGATTATGCGGAAGTATGTAGCTTGCTTATGAGTGCTATGTATAAAAAGTAAGTCCGCTCAGTAAGTATCGAGTACAAGAGTATACTACTGGATAAAAAAGTAAGATTACTGTGTGGTTTATAGGTGTATAGCGACAAAACTTGGGTAAAAAACCGTTAGGTTTTATCTCTTCTACAAGAGGTACTTATCTAATATTCAGCATATTGATTGTTTAATGTGGACAAAAAACTAGTGAGTGTCCACGTATAGAATAAGGGTAAATCACTCTAGCGTTCCTTGGCTCAATAGAGACCTGTTAATCAATAAGTTGCTTTTCCGACGTTCAATAGCGAACTCTTGCTGTTGTTGTTTTCCTAAAATAGATAACTTATTGACAATCAATGAATTATCTTCCAAATGTGGACAAAAAACTAGTCAACCCCTTAGATAAATCATAAGCTGAATGATTTTATATTTTTTCTTCGTTATCTTCAATTTAACGTATCTTTTTTACCTTTTTTCTTTAATTTCCGTTTCTTCAAATTACTTGTGAATCATTTATTACTTTATTACTTTGTTATTTTAAGAGCTTTGGCAAATAGCTGATAATTAGTTACTTATAGACAAGTTTCTACCGCTAATGTGGACAAAAAACTAGTCAATTGTGGACAAAAAACTAGTCAATTGTGGACAAAAGTTATCCACAATCGGCTCTAAACGTGGACAAAAAACTAGTGAGGCATTTTTAAACGTGGACAAAAAACTAGTGATTTGTGGACATGACCACATTTACTTACATTTGTGGATAACTAGCCTTCAACCCCGAATGAAACGAACGCCCAGTAATCAGCTGACTCTTCTAAAGCTGGATGCCAAGACGGAGACCTTGTTTCAGGCCAATGCTTTGACGAATGCCTACTACGACATGAGTGCACTTCAAAAGAATATACTTTATATGGTGCAGTCACAAATCAAGAAGGATGATCCAGATGATAAGCGTTACGTTGTTCGTGTTAAAGATATCATGGCTATTACGGACACAGCTAACCCTTACAAAAGTTTACAGCTGGCAACGGAAGGAATGATGCAAAAGATCATGAATATTCCGGTGGGAGGGAAGTTGCTTCAGGTAGCTCCGTTCTCGTCGGTGTTGTATGATTACGGTAAAGGGACGATGACGTTCAAGATTGACTCCGATCTGCGTCCTTTTCTGTTCAACCTAGAAAATGGTCGGTTCACCACGTTTGGAAAAGAACCCGCAATGAATTTGCCGGGAAAATATTCCAAGCGTATTTACGAAATGCTTTCGTCCTGGAAAAAAGCTGGCTTGATGAAAATTTCGATACTCGAGCTTAAAACCAGACTTCGACTTTACGATCCTGTTACGGAAATAGAACAGTACGAAGACTGGCGGGATTTTAACAAACGCGTGCTGATACCGGCGGTGAAAGAGATTAATCACGAATCCGACTTACATGTTGAGTACTTTACCCAGCGTGTGGGCAAGCGGATTGCTCAATTGAAGTGGGTTATTAAAACAAAAACAACCGTAGCCCTTGAGGTGCCGCCCACTGTGTCCGAACTTCACGAAAGAATGATGACTCAGTTTAAGCTTCGTTCTGACCAGATCGAATTTATTTTAGCTCGTTTCGAACCTGCCGTCATCAACAAGAAACTATATGAAATTCAGCTTCAAAACGCAAGTAAGAAAATATCAAACATCGGCGGTTACACAGCGAAAGTATTTGGCGTGCTATGAATTGTAACTTATCTGATCGTCAAGAGTAGGTAATGTTTTGTTGTTAACACTGCTCACTCACGTAATCTTTTTATAAAGAACCGTTTAAAGTACCGTATAACCCCCGATTCGTACCGCTACCGGCATACGATTTCGCGCCAACTTTGTCTTGTTAATTCGTAGCCGATGTACGTCACTACGAGCTTCTTTAACCAGCAAAAACGCTACAAGTATGCCTACGCTAACGCTTAAAGATGGTACCGAGATCTATTACAAAGACTGGGGCACAGGACAGCCCGTTGTGTTTCATCATGGCTGGCCGTTATCCTGCGATGATTGGGACGCTCAGATGATGTTTTTCCTGAAGCAGGGGTACCGGGTCGTGGCGCACGATCGACGAGGCCACGGTCGCTCTACACAAACGACAGACGGTCATGATATAGACACGTACGCTGCTGATGCTGCCGAACTGGTCGAATTTCTTGACCTGAAAGATGCCATTCACGTTGGCCATTCGACAGGAGGGGGCGAAGTAGCGCGCTACGTTGCCAAATACGGGCAGGGCCGGGTTACCAAAGCGGTGTTGATCAGTGCCGTTACTCCCTTGATGGTAGCCCGTGACTCGAATCCCGACGGGGTGCCGATGTCCGTGTTCGATGATATACGAGAAAATACGGCGACCCGGCGTCCGCAATACTTCTACGAATTTACGCTGCCCTTCTATGGCTATAATCGTCCCGGTGTAACTGCTCTACAAGGCGTACGGGATAACTGGTGGCGTCAGGGTATGATGGGTGGGATCAACGCGCATTACTACGGAATCAAAGCCTTTTCGGAAACCGACTTCACAGAAGATCTGAAAACTATTGATATTCCCGTATTAGTCCTGCACGGGGAAGATGATCAGATTGTACCCATTGATGTTGCGGCTCGCAAAGCCATCAAACTGCTCAAGAACGGGCGTCTGATTACGTATCCCGGCTTTCCGCACGGTATGCCTACCACAGAAGCGGCTACGATCAACGCTGATCTTCTGGCATTCATCAAATCAGACGCGTAGCAAAGGCTCCTGGCGTAACAAAGAAAACTTATAGGCTCTGTCACTGCTTTTTTTGTTAAAGTGCTTGATAACGCAAGCTAAGACTAAAACCTGACCAGCCATCGTCTGGATACGAGAGATGGCTGGTTTACTCACTAACCTGTACAAATAACCCTGACCGGGTTTACCTTTTCCCTACTTACTTTTCTCGTTATGAATCAGTCCATTTTGGGTCTACATCACATTACGGCAATTGCTAATAACGCCCAACGCAACTATGATTTTTATACCCACGTGCTGGGGCTTCGGATGGTCAAGAAGACGGTTAATTTCGATGACCCGACCACATACCATTTTTACTACGGCAACGAAGAAGGGACTCCTGGAACCATACTGACCTTTTTTCCCTGGGAAGGCATCGGCCCCGGACGTAACGGTACTGGCATGGCTACGGAAATCGGGTATTCGGTACCGGCAGACAGTCTGGAAAACTGGATCGGTCGGTTTCGCGAAGCGCGGGTGTCGATCGGTGAGCCGGGCGAACGGTTTGGGGAGCAGTACCTGCCCTTTACGGACCCCGATGGACTAGCTTTGACGCTTGTTGTGCCAAAACAACCTGATACTCGCCCCGCCTGGGAAACAGAAACCATTAAGCATAATATAGCCACCAGAGGTTTTCATAGCGTTACGCTGACGTTGCAAAATATTGACGCTACCGCCAAAGTCCTGACCGATATTTTTGGCTATCGATTACAGTCGCAGGAAGGTAACCGATACCGCTTTCAAACCAATACCGTACCCGAAGCCGCCATTGTTGATCTGCTGGAAGAGCCGAAAGGAGAAAGGGGACGTAATGCCGCCGGGACCAATCACCATGTTGCCTTTCGAGTAGCCAATGATAAGGTCCAGATGGAGTTTCGGGATAAGATTCTGTCCAGCGGTTTACAGATTACACCCAAGATCGACCGCGACTACTTCTTTTCACTTTATTTCCGAGAACCAGGGGGCGTTTTGTTTGAAATTGCCACCGATAACCCAGGCTTTACGGTTGACGAGTCGCTTGCCGAATTGGGTAGCAACCTCAAACTTCCCAAACAGTACGAAGCCTCGCGAAGCCGAATTGAGAAAGCGCTGCCAGTTTTACAACCTATGTGACACACCTTATCGATCAATAGTGACCGTTAAAGTTAGATACAAAGCTGTTCGTTAGACAGCCTGCTCTGAGAGACGGTCGCGGGTTCTGCTATCGCTACTGCCGCAGTCGAGATTACCCATTGGAACTGGGCTGAACTCGACTGTGGTCTTATCTGCAACGAATACGGACAACGCATCAGATGGCTTCAAGTATTTCGATCAACACAAACAGTGCTGTGACAACCATTATTGTTCAGCGCCCTTATAAAAGGCAGATTCAGGCCTATGAAAATTGGTTACGGGAAATTGTGCCGCAGGCTCAGGCAGCAACCGGCCACCGGGGTGTGAACGTGATTCGTCCGCACGGTCAGAGTGACGAATATACCATTGTGCTGCATTTTGATTCGGAAGCCAACCTACGCGACTGGCTGGAATCCGACACGCGTAGAAAACTGACGGACAAAGTACGCTCTTTACTGAATGAAGATGAGAAAATTGATATCAGAACAGGGCTTGAGTTTTGGTTTACCCCACCGCGCAACAGCCAGATTGCCCCGCCTTACAAGCAGTTTTTGATAACATTGTCGGCCATTTTTCCGCTATCGTTGCTAATTCCGCAGCTTCTTACCCCAATCACGGCTACCGTTCCTTTTCTGGCTATTCCGTTGATCCGAACGTTTCTTACCAGCCTGATCATTGTTGGGTTAATGACGTTTGTCATTATGCCCCGCTACGTCCGGTTTGTGGCTCGCTGGTTGTTTAAAGCGTAGCGAACAAAAAAGTATGTGCTGACCTACATTCGGCTTATATTTGTCTGATATGCCCTTCGATTAGCGGGTCTGCTAATCGCTCTTAGTTATCCGAATGGTTCGTTGTACGATAAAACAGGGTATGCATTCTGGCGTAGATAAGCTTATTGTCAAACGGTTTATTCCGCCGACTATATGTTCAGGCTACAAGCGAGCTTATATGCTGTTGGTACTGCTTCTGTGTGCGCTGGCGACTGTTGGACAAAACATCACCCGCCAGCAGGCAAACGGCTTACTAGCTGACCTGCAAAAGAACTACTCTGGTGAAAAACGAATTTCTATTTTACTGGAATTAAGCAAGTTTCATATTTACAAACCAGGTGAATCGCCGACGGATCTGGACAGCAGCCGGATGTACCTGCGACAAGCGCAAAAACTAAGCGACTCATTGCGGTTAGTAACCCGGCAACATGAAACAGAGAGCTTGTCTATTGTTGCGGATCTGGAAGGCGGCAAGACCGCTTCTGGCCGAGCGCGATTTTCAACGTTAATCCGAAACTGTCAACGTTCGGGAGACAAGGAGGGTGAAGCGATTGCCCGCTACAGGTTCGCCACCTGGTTACGTAACTATGCACCCGACTCGACAATTGTACTGGCGAACTTTCGTCAGGTAGCCGCTATTTATCGGTCGTTGAATAAGCCAATAGACGAAATCAACGCCCTAAAGGAAATCGGTATTACTCATTTGTACGAAGGCAAGTTAGCGACCGCCGAGTCGGAGCTATTGGCCGTTCTGAGCCGCTACAAAGCGATTCACTACCGGAAACTTCACTACACGTACAATCTCTTGTCTACCATTGGCCGACTGAAAGGAAATCTGAATGAGGGGCTGATGTATGCGCTGTTGTGCGTTGAGACGATGAAACAAACCGCTGACACGGCCTCGGCAGCCGCTTTTTACGGCGATCTGGCACAGGTGTACGAAGTCGCTGGCAACCACCAGAAAAGCATTGACTGGTACAAAAAATCGCTTGTCGTCTGGCGCCGGGAGGGGTTGCCCAATTTTGCCTTGTTCAACGCAGCGGGTGTGATTGCCAAAGAACTGATTGCGCAACGACAGCCCCAGGAGGCCCTTCGTTTTCTAAAGAATCTAGTGGCAGCGATTCCGACGAATACACTTATTCAGAAAGCCTGTGTGGCTCAGAACTTTGCTTACTGTTACGATGCTTTGCAAAACTACGAGCTAGCCGAGCGCTATTACCGAGAATCGCTGCTCCGGTACGAAAAAAATAACCTCGACTTCGAACAGTCACTACAAGTCCGGCAGGACATTGGCGCATTCTACATCAGGCGGCAGAAGTATCCGGAAGCGGGTTATTATTTGACGAAAGCCCTGACCATCTTACCCCAGAAAGAAGCCTTATCAACGTTGCGTGATATTCATTTCATGCTATTTAAGGTAGACTCTGCCCAGGGCAATTATCTGTTGGCGATTGACCACCTGCGCCAATACAAAACTTATAACGATTCGCTGTTTAACGAAGCCAAGAGCAAGCAGTTAGCGCAGTTACAAATTCAGTACGATACCCGTGCGAAAGAACAGAATATTAGCCTGTTAACGAAACAGAGCGAGCTTCAGCAGTCGGCGCTAAAACGGGCAGAAACGACGCGTAATGCCATTCTGGGGGGCGTTATTCTGCTCGTTGGGCTATTGGGTGTCAGCTACAATCGGTACCGGCTCAAGCAGCGTAGCAATTGGTTACTGGAAGCCAAACAACAGGAGATCGACCAGAAAAACCAATCCCTTGAACGCATGGTAGTCGAAAAAGAAGAGCTACTGGAAGAAAAGGAGTGGATGCTGAAAGAGATTCACCACCGGGTCAAGAACAACCTGCAAATAATTACCAGTTTACTGAACGCGCAGTCCGATTATCTCCACGATGCTACTGCATTGGCCGCTATCCGGGAGAGTCATAACCGGGTGCAGGCTATGGCCTTAATCCACCAGCGGCTGTATCAGTCCGAACACCTGGCCAGAGTAGATATGGTCGAATACATCAGTGAAGTCGTTGATTATTTATTGGAATCCTTCAACCATCACCTGCCTATCCAGACCGTACTGGATATTGCTCCTGTTCAATTAGACGTTACCCTGGCAACGCCTTTTGGCCTGATTTTGAATGAGGCCATCACCAATTCACTTAAATACGCCTTTCCCGAATCCGACTATGGAGTCAACCAGCCCGGTATTATCTGGGTAAGTCTTCAGCCGTTGGACGAACAGACCTGTCGGCTTCTAATTGAGGATAACGGTATTGGCCTGCCAACGGCGTTTAACCCTACCCAAAGCTCTACCTTAGGACTAACCATGATCCAGGGCCTGAGCCGTCAGATCGGGGCTCAACTCCAGATTCTTGGTCGTCAGCAGTCGGGGGTACGGGTTCAACTGGATTTCAATCAACACAAAAAAACGGATCGAATGGCATAAAGAACTCCTGATTGCTTTATCCGCTTACAGGGTGCCATTGTATTTCTTGCCGGTCTAGTTCATTTTCCATTTCATGGAACAGTTCGATATCGATTTGCTGCCGGTCCCGCAGATTGATCAGTTCATCTCGCTGCGCCTGAATGCTCGTCAGCATCAACTTTTGGTTGAGTTGGTGCTGGTCCAGCAGTGGTGCCGTTTCAGCGTTTGCCAGTTCTCGTACCCGCATCTGGTGCTGAGCAATAACCGCCTGGACGGCAATCCCTGTCAGCTTATCCTGATCAATCAACCGCTGCACCTGCATCAGTGCTCGCTGAGAAAGCTGTTTTTGTACCTCTTGTCGGGACAAATAATCAGTGGAAGGTTGCCCAAACGCCAGCGCTCGAATAACAAGCGGTAATAGTATTCCCTGTACGACCAGCGTAAACAGAATGACGCAGAAGGTAATAAACAAGATCAGGTTTCGTCCTGGAAACGGACTACCGTTTTGCAGTTTTTCGGGTATGGACAAAACAGCGGCTAGCGAAACAATGCCGCGCATACTGATGTAAGCCAGCAATGTCGTATACCGGCGGGACGGAAAAATAGGTGGCCGGTGGATCAGGCTGCGGATCTGGTTTGAAACTGTGTCAGCCATGAAAATGTACACAAACCGAATGACGACAACTGCCAGGCTGATCCCAATGCCGTACACACAAAGGTAGTCTGCCGATTGCCCTCGGATGGCATTCACTACGTGCGGTAGTTGCAGCCCAATAAGGATAAAAATCAGTCCGTTTAGCAATACGATAACAAAATCCCAGACGGCTACTGCCTGCATGCGCACGATCGGACTATGCACCCGCGACTGCTTGTGACCAATGAACAAGCCTGCGGTTACGACACTTAACACACCGCTGAGGTGCAGGTGCTCCGCAACCAGATAAGCCAGATATGCCGTCACAAACGTCAGTACCGTTTCAAGAGCGGGTTCCAACTTGGCGTGTTTGTGGATACAAAACGAAATAAATCCGAGAGCCAGCCCTGTACCGATACCACCAACAGACAGTATTACAAATTCCAACAGAGCGTTCTCCAGGGAAAATGTTCCGGTAGTAACCGAAGTCAGGGCAAGTTGTAGCAGTACCAGCGCAGAGGCATCGTTGACCAGGCTTTCTCCTTCCAGAATCGTGACAATTTTACGGGGTACCGACTGCGTCTTCATTATCGTGGTCGCAGCAACGGCATCAGAGGGAGAAATAATAGCGCCCAGCAACAAACCCATCGATACCGTAAATCCCGGAATGATAGAATGGGCCAGCAATGCCACGCCCAGGCTGGTTACCAGTACCAGTCCTAGGGCCAGCACAATGACGGGTTCGACGTACTGTCGGAAATCGCTCCAATTGGTGTACCAGGCCGCGCTATATAGGATGGGGGGCAGAAATACCAGCAACACCACTGACGGATCGAGTACCACACGGGGTAAACCCGGAATGAAGCCGATTACTAAGCCGCCCACCGTTAGCAGAATTGGAAAAACCAAATGAATACGTTGAGCCAGTAGGGCTAGCCCAAGAACGAAGACGAGAAGCAGGATTACCGTTTCTAATGAATGCATCGCTACAAGGAATACATCACTCAGCCATTGATGGCACAAAGTGGGAGTGAGGTCAAAAGTAATGCGTAGTAGTGCTGGCTTACCGGTAAGAAATGATGATTATGTGGTATATTAAGCGGAGATTTCAAAATGCTCGTTGCCGGATACTAGCTAAAAAAACGCATGTCAAAGGGGCGTTGTAGGAGAACACGGATTGGGTAAAAACGCTAACCGGTGTGGACGCAGGTCTAAAAAAATTAACTAGCAAGGAGCCGGTATAAATCAATGACTCAAGAGTATGGAGTACGGTTTAGGCTGTACGGCACGCCCGGTAAGGTCAAAACGATGAATAGCGTCCATCAGCCGTTACCGCCTTAAGAGTATGCGGAGTTTTTTCATCCGGGCTTCGAGGGTCGTCGGTTTAAGGTTGAGCAGTTCAGCGGCTCCACCGCGTCCCCGAATACGGCCCCCCGCCTTTGTTAAAGCCGCCAGAATTGCCTCCCGCATGGTTTCGTCAATAGGCTGGACGTGCTCGACCCGTGGGCTCGTTCCCATCGACAAGTCAGTCTGGAGCGCTGACTGTAGCGGTTCGGCTAGTTCTAGTATGGCAGACCGTGCTAGGATAGCGGCTCGCTCCAAAACGTGCTCCAACTCGCGAATATTTCCCGGCCAGGAGTAGGTAAGTAGCTGATGTAGCGTATCGTTGGCGATACCGGTCAATGGCTTACCCAGCTTTTTACTGATGCGTCGCAGGAAGTGCAGGGCCAGCGGTTGAATATCATCCGTACGGTTTCGCAAAGGCGGCACCACAATCGGAAACACGTTCAGCCGGTAATATAGATCCGAGCGAAACCGACCCTCAGCTACCTCTTGCTGGAGGTTCCGGTTTGTAGCCGCAATGATGCGCGCGTCGATCCGAATAGGACCTCTCCCGCCGATTCGTTCAATTTCCTTCTCCTGAATGGCCCGCAGGATCTTCGCCTGTAATTCAAGGGGGAGTTCGCCAATTTCGTCCAGAAACAAGGTTCCTCCGCTGGCCAGTTCAAACTTTCCAATCCGCTTTTCGGTCGCCCCCGTAAAACTGCCTCGTTCGTGTCCGAAAAGTTCTGATTCGATTAGCTGCGCGGGCAAGGCGGCACAGTTGATCTTGATGATGTCCCGTTTCTTACGCGATGATAGATTGTGCACAGCTCTGGCTACCAGCTCTTTACCCGTACCTGTCTCGCCCAGAATCAGCACAGTAGCATCGGTTGGCGCCACCTGACTGATGTTGGTAAATACTACCTGCATAGTAGGACTATGGCCAATAATTTCACCAAAGTTATGACTCGTTTTTATCTCCTCGACCAGATAAGTTTTCTCCTGTTCCAGCCGCTCGCTTAGCATTCTGATGCGCTCAAAAGCAAGCACGTTTTCCAGGGCCAGTGACATGTGCTGACTAATATCCTGCAATGTGTAGAGGTCTTTGTAGGTAAAAGCATAATGAGCTTTGCTAGCTAGAATCAGTGAAGCCACCGGTTGTTCACCATTGGAAATGGGCACGTATATGAATGATTGCAGACCCAGTTCTTTTCGGTATAGTTCACCGACCACATTGTCCGTTGCCTGCTGGGTAAATTGAAGACCCACATGAAGTGTAGGCTTCATCAGACAGGCTTGCATTCCGACCAGAGCCGCTTCCCAACTGGAAGGGCTGATGGTTGAGTACAAAGGCAACGACTGAGAGTCTAATGGTTCAAATCGTCCTTTGATTTTCTGTACCGTGCTGAGTATATCGGCCCCCGAAGTTTGCAGGCCATTGATCCGGTAAAGAGCAAGTAAATCAACGGGCAGCAGCTCATTAATTGCTTGAGCGACTAGTACAAGGATAGCGCTCATACTGGCTTCGCTCCGAAAGGCGTTGGCAACAGCTAGTTCAATTGCCTTAATCTGCCTGCGCGTATCGAGTTCCTGGTAAGCCAGCAAATTATCCAGCGTCAACGCAATTTGCGGGCAGATCAGATCAACTGTTTGGTAATCTTTGGCCGAAAATCCATCGGTCAGCGTACTGGACAACGTGATGGTTGTTACGGCATTGCGCTTCAAGGAAATTGGAAACAAAGCCAAAGACCGAACGTTGAATTTATCCCGGTAGGCGCGCGCGGTTACGTACGATTGACAAAGTTGGTTAAACGTTTCTCCACTAAATACGCCGGTTTTTTCACTCAGCTGGTCTGGCGCTTCCTGATCGAGCTTTTTAAGAAACGACTCGTCGGCTTCATCTTGAAGTAGGGTTATAAGGCTGATTTTACTGAACGTGTTATCAGCGTTTTTTTTCAGCATCAGCCAGTAAAACGACGATTCTTCGGGCAGGCCAATCTGTAGGGTGAAAAACGAAAAAGGAACAAAGCGGTTGATCTGGTCTGCGATGGCTAAGCAGAACTGCTCGCGATCCTGCATGTTGATGCTGGCGTTGTTGACAGCGATCTGAATACTTTGTTGTTGACGTAATTTGGATTCTTCGCTATGTGCGTAACGGTAGCGTGCTATTTCCAGCGTCGACAAGACGTCTTTTTCCCGAAACGGTTTTGTCAGAAAGCCGAACGGCTGTGTTACTTTGGCTTCCTCGAGCAAGCCATCCGTCAGATTAGCTGACAGAAAAACAAACGGAATAGCCTGCTTATTTAACCGATGGGCCAGGTCTATACCTGTTTCATGACCATCAAGGAAAATGTCCAGCAGTACAATATCAGGACGTTTACTGGCAATCTGTCCTTTCGCTTCTTCTACAGATCCGGCAATTCCATCGATCTGATAGCCACCTTTCGTTAGAATACGCCGTAAATCATTGGCGATCAAAAATTCATCCTCTACGATGAGCAGTGAGGGGAGTGGTGTACGTTCGTTGGCTGGCAACATATCGACTCGGTGACGGTAGCAACACGTAAAGATAAGGCTCCAATGGCTCTCCAAGTATTACCTCCAATATAATGGAGTCTCCATTATATTGGAGGTAATACAGTTGTTCTTTTCTATTCTTAAATTATTGATAATCAGTGTATTGTTCGAGAACTGGCTTTGGTGAGTAGTTGTGGCACCATCTTAGCCTCAGAAGTTAATCAGTACCCCATCCTCTAAAACTTACTACTTATGAAAGCCTTTATTCCGCAACAGTATCTGTGTGTAGAACACCTCGACTTAGATCGATGGGTCACAATCACTCGGTTCTTCGACTGTTATGAACTCATTCTGATTCGGTCAGGAAGAGGTCAGTATCTGGTTAACGATGAGCAATTTTCTTATCGATCAGGCGATGTTTTCTTGTTGTGCGCGCAGGACCAATATAGGTTTCTGATAACACAGCAAACGAGTCTTTACAGATTGTGTTTCTCACCACTCTACATCGCTAGCTTACTAGCCACAAACGATCAATTATGGAATTATATCAGCAGTACTACTTTGCGGGGCCTGGGGTCAATTGCCAGCGAAGTCACTGATCAGGTCAATTTACGGGTGCTGGTTTCAATGATGCTATCGGAAGAACGCAGCCTTCGTCCCCTGATGGATAATCCTCTTGTTGAATCACTGATGAAGATTATTCTGAGTTTGGTCGACCGCTTACTTAGCGAACAAGGAACCGTTGCTACGTCTCATAAAACCTTTTCATCGAACCTTAGCCGCCAGATCATCGCTTACATTAGTCAGCATATTGGAGAACCGGATCGGTTGCGCATGGATACGATTGCTGATACCTTCAACTATTCACCCGGCCATCTAAGCGCTCTGTTCAAACAGCAAGTTGGGGACTCTATTCAGCAGTTTATTATCCGGCACAAACTAAAACTGGTCGCAATAAAATTGCGACAAACCCCGCTGACCATTTCTCAGATCGCTGACGAGTTCGGCTTTACCGACGTTTGCCATCTCAACAAGCTCTTTAAACGCTATTACAAACACACACCTACCACCTATCGCCAGATTCTATCGGCTTGAGCTGACTATAGGACTCACGCAACATATTAGACGATTTAAAATAATAAAATCAGGATAGCCAGCAGACGGGATCAAGGTAAACGATCCGTCTGCTGGCTATCCTGATTAATTTTTCTACGATCAAGCGCTCCTTTTCGAACGACATTCTCTCTCAATTCCTGAAAGAAAATTAATTAGAAAAGAAGTCACCTGTTTCGGGTTAGATTGTTTCGATCCCGCATAAAGAAGATAGCGGTCATTAGCCAGCTAACCAGCGCCAGGGTCTTAATCCAGAAACCGTAATCCAGGTGGGCAGGACCAGTAAACCGAGTCCATTCCTGAAAGTAGTTATTCACCAGACTGTAGCCTAGCCAGGTCGTCGCAACACTGCCTCCCACGAGGCTCAGCCAAAAAAATTTATAATGCATAAGGTGGCTTACGGTTGATGTCTCCAGTATTTGCGAAGACCCAAATATCCTCCAATCTGTTGCGGATTAGCCAACAATCGTCCCTGATCGTACCCTAACGAGACAAGTACTTGGGTTCCTTTTGTGCCGGAATGAACTAACGAACCCAGCGCCGACCACTGATCGGTGCCAGCAGGAAAAGGACTAGAGAATGTGCCATAGTTGCGGCTAAAAGAAACTTTTGATTCAATGGCCCAACGAGGGCTTAGCCGGCCTGACAAAGCGCCATACAAAGCCCACACCCGATTATTATTAGTGCCGTGCACGCCTTCGATAAGTTGATTGTCCGCTGTGTAGCCCGAAAACGGTATGCGGGGCAAATTACTGGCAGCATCACTGCTCTGGGTTATAAAGGGCGTACCAATTGTGCGTCCCTGATACGACCAGCTGGCCGGATACTGGCCGTTCAAAAAATAGTTTTCTGCTTCCCCACCCAGGCTGCGGCCAAACTGAAGTACGCCCTGGTTTCCTGAGTTAAACAACTCCAGCACTGCTTCCCGTAAAAAACCCTTTGGTGTGTCTCGCACATACCGCAAACCGTATAGACCATCCTCGATATTACGGAAGTTGTAGAGCTTCCGGCCCAGGTCATAAAAGTGTTGCTGGTAGGCGCGGAGGGTTCCTTGAGCCAGCTTGATGTCAACCGCTACCTCGGCTGTACCCCGGTGGTCACCTACCCGGTTTTGGTCAAACGTGGTAAACTTGGTACGGTCTTTCAGGGCGTCGGTTTTGAACGGCAAGACTACGTTGACAAACGCATCCCAACTCTGGGCTATCTGTCCGTTGAAAGAACTAGTGGGGTCCTGCTCAAGGAAAGGCGCATACCCGCCCCATTGGGCAAAATGAGTAAAAGCCCCGTAGAATTGAACCTTCGCCTGTGGTCGGCCCAGCCGAACAAAAATTGCTTTATGGTGGAGGTAAGAACCCCGCACATAGCCGTCGTCACCAAACCAGCCGTGACCAATAAAACCTTTCAGCGCAACCCAACCTTTGGTGAAGCCAATTGGAACATACTCGGGAAATCCAATTTGCACCTGAGGGATGGGCAGTGTATTGCCCGACCAGATGTAGGAGCCCGACGAGAGCGCACTTTCGGCCAGACCTACCCGCTGCCGTCGCCGACCGGCGAATAACTCGGCGATACCCCACCTGGCTTTGACATAGGCTTCAACGACCAGCAACTG
Source organism: Spirosoma oryzicola (assembly GCF_021233055.1). NCBI lineage: Bacteria > Pseudomonadati > Bacteroidota > Cytophagia > Cytophagales > Cytophagaceae > Spirosoma > Spirosoma oryzicola. The sequence goes on from NZ_CP089542.1 coordinate 22,660, forward strand.
GTTTACCTGCCCGACCTGCCCGGCCAGCTCAACACCGTAGCCTAGGTCTGTTTTACGCCGATTAGTTAATGAATCCCTTCCGTATGAGCGGTTTACATTAAGGCGAATGAGCCCCGTTGGTGTGGCTTTCGGGACAACACCGTACTGATTCGTCTGCATCCAGAAAGGGGTTACCCCTGAAGAAGAGGCCAGACCGCCTGCTTCTACGAATCCTCCCCATCTTGACGGAATTGTGCGGGATTGAACAAGCGATGGGGTCGGGATGGTCCAGCGCAAATTTGATTTTGAAGGAAGACGGTTAGGTCCCTTTAGCGAGTCAGCCGGACTGGCAAGGAGTGGGACTATAGTCACCCCCAGGAGGAGAGCAGATAAACCGTATCGGCTATTCCTGAGTAAGCGATATTTATTTCGATTGAGCAACATAAAAAAGAGACAATGGATCAGTAGAGTGGGGGATCGGAAAGTAAGTAGCTCGGAATTGACCGTAATAGTACGGGCCAGCTCCAGGTAAGAAGCCTCGTTGCAGTAGCTTGAAAACAAGGATAATAATATGCACGCTAATGGCTGATGGGGTAAGCGTAATCGTGACTATCTAGCTCGTTTCGAACGAGTTAGTGTAAAAGCGGAATGAGCAGATCGTATTCAAACGATTACCAGATTAGCCGAGCCGATCAAATCTGCCAGACTGAACACAGTAAATGCCATCGTCGTCGCGTGAGTAGAGGAGAAACGGGAAGGATAGGTTTCTGAATCCAGACGTAAACAGTATTGGAGGAAATAGGGGTAAAAGAGCTGGTTTCGACTAATGCATCATTATTTGCTATCCGGATATGATCCGATGGTTTAGCCGATTGACTATGCAGGTAGGTATCGAATACGTCACCAAAGCTATCGCCAACGTCGCCCGGATCAACTTCCAGAGCGGCCATGCAGTAAAATAGTCCAACCAGTAGCAGCAGGATAAACCGGGTGTAAGACACTGATACGTTACCCAAAGCGGACTGATTCGCCGTGTGTCGGGGAACGGGAGTTGTCGCTAACGAACTCAGACAGGAAGGAGAGGCAGGCAAGTGAGAAGAATTGGAAAAGTCAGATACGTTGGGTTCCAGCTAATGCACACCTTGTACACTCAACTGAGTTCGTATTCCATCGATCCGTCGTCTTGATACAGGCACAAATACTTCGTTGCTGAGTGTTAGCTGATTGGAGCGGCCCTTCAGACTATCCAACGAAATAATATGTTGTGGATTTACTAGGTGCGATTTACTGACTCGCAGGAAGTTAGGAAGCTGCAACTCAAATAATTTGAGCGTCTGGCTTACGACAACGGGTGCAGATTTCCCTAAAAAAAATAGGCGTGAATAATTTCCGAAGCCTTCGAAATGGGAGATTGTCTCGCTTTGAACGGGGGAAGCTATTCCCGGAATCTTAATAAGTTTTGACAATGGAGGGAGAGGTGCATTCATAGAGACTCTGGTCAATAAAGTGGGTAATAAAAACAGTGGGGTGATCTTTTGACGATTATTTTTCAGCAGAGTAACAAGTCACTTACGCCGTTCTATACTTTTTGTCGCTGTTTTCTCCAATTGGTGAAGCCGTTATTGGGGATCGTCAAGCCCAAAAACGTATATGCTTCCACGTCGGCGCAATTCCGCTACCAAACCATTACTAAAATCATTCTAAATTAGAGCAAAGCCTTTCAATGCTTAAACTCAAGGACGTTGTCTGCAAACCATAGTCGGATTGTGTGTATTTCAACACCAAGTAGTGTAAGTTTATTCTCTGTAAGTGTAGAGAATATTCTACAATTATGGGTATATATATGTACATGTATTCCTCTTACTAAGCTATTTATTTTACTCGCCTATTTTTTATTATATGGTAGTCCAATCCAATAGAAATAGGTTGATCTGCCCTCGACTAGCCTGTAAATTTTACTAAAGTTGTTCTGCTTTTTACCAGGTGCGACTTGCTGATTTGTCTCGGATAGTTTAGGTGCAAGAGTTAATAAAATTTATAATAAAGCAGTTGTGCTTTTTCAGTATGTAACGTATTTAGTTTCTTACCCTTATTTAACAACATGATTGGAAAGAACGATTGGTCGCCACCGTGCAGTTTATCATCGGGACATTGGCATGCACAGCCTAGATTTCTGATCAGGCTACGATTAACGAAAGAATACGCTAATAAAAACGCCCGAATCAGTGACGATCCGGGCGCTGTTGGTTGAGGGTGTGTTTAGAAAAATTAGGGTCGTAAAAGTTTGATTTGTTGGCGGTGGGTAGCCGTACTTACTTCCAGTAGCAGCATCCCTTGCACGTTGCTCAACGGTAGGCTCACCCGTTCTACTAAACCAGCTTCCTTAATGGAATGACCGTTTATCAATTTCCCCTGTAAGTCAACCAGCTTCAGTTGCACCGTCTGACCACTAGCTCCGCTGATCTCTACCTCGGCCGACGAACCCACCACGGGGTTGCCCAGCACCTTCACCACTAGCAACGAGCCTGCTTCCGGCACTGCTTCACGGGCATTACCGCTACCCGTGGGTTCGGTGCCGTAGAAGATCACCCCGTTCTGATACGCCGTGATGCGGGCGTTGAGCGTGAAGCTGCTGTTGTTGATGTACGAATAATCGTCGCTCTGCACGAAACGGCTGTAGTCCTGCTTGGTAGCCTGCACCTCCAGCGGGCCTGAGTCACTGTTGGGAGCCAGACTGCCCGTTCCTCCGCTAAAGCTGTACTCGATGTAGCCCGTGGCCCCCTGACGAGGAGTTGCCAGCGCTACATACCGTAGGCTGAGATTACCCTGCCCGATAGCTACGTAGTTTTTCTGGAAGATCAGGGGAATGTTATTTTCGGTAGTCAGCCAGTAGCGCAACGTGATTGTGCTGTACGGGATCGGCGTGGTACCCGCGTTTTGCAGCAACAGGTAAGGCTTGATGGTGTTGTTACCTAGCTGTCCGTTGTCGGGATCACGTGAGAGTACTTTGAGCGTGGGGGCCACCACCGTTACTGTGGCTGTAGCGGTGGGGCTGGTGCAGCCGTTTTGGGTGCAGCTAGCGGTGAAACTCTGGCTACCGGTGTTGGCTGTCGAGACGGCCAGGGTGGTGCTGTTGCCCCCCTGCCAGCTGATGCTGCCCCCTTGACAACCCGAAACGGTCAGGATAACATTGCCCGTGTTCTGGGAGATGATCAGGCTACTCACCCCGGCAGGGTAGGCTCCACCTGACTGGGTCACCAGCGTGGGAGTGGTCGGCGTAGGCTTCACCGTGACGGTGAGTGCCGCCCGCTCGCTTTCGCACCCGCTGTCGCTGGTTTGGGTGACATAATAGGTGTTGCTACCAACCTGATTGGTGGCAGGCCTTGGTGCTTCGGGCAGGGGATTGCCGCTGGCATCATACCAGCGAAGTCTTGAGCCGCTGGCCGTCAAGACCGAGGCTACCGCGTTCTGACAGTAAGTGAGGTTACTGACTCCGGGGGCTGCTGGTCTGGCAATAACCGTCAGGGAGACGCTCGCTGTGGCGCTGTAACCCGCCGGTGTCGTTACCGTCAGCGTATACGACTGGGGACCTGACCCGGTGGCCGTCAGGCTCTGGCTAAAGCTGGTGCTGCTGGCGTTGCCCGTCAGTAGACTGCCTATACCATTGGTTATGGTGTAGCTGTACGGACCCGTTGTTCTGCCTACTGTAGCGGTGAAGCTAACGGGCTGGCCGCTACAAACCGGGTTTGGCTGTGCCTGTAGACCGGTGAGGCTGGGTGCCAGGTTATCAAATCGTTGAACGCGATAATTAGTAAAACCATCGGAGACGTAAAGGTTGCCAGCGAGGTTTATCCAGATATCCAGTGGTCTACTCAGCTGATTTACTCCGTTACCAACTCCATTTCCCCCCGCTACCGTAATGCCTTGCGTAGCCCCCGGTTTCCAAAGTTGGACGCGGGCATTACCCGTATCAGCGATGTACAAATACCCCGCTGCGTCTACGTAAAAACCTTCGGGATAAGTTAGCTGATCTGCCCCGTCGCCCCCTCCATTACCGCCCGCTACCGTAATGCCCTGCGTCGCGCCCGGTGCCCAGCGGGTTACACGATTGTTGCCATTCTCTAAAACAAAAAGATTACCCGTAGCATCCATGCCTACGTCTGTTGGCCCATTTAGCTGCCCAGGACCGCTGCCAGAACTACCATCGCCCGCCATCATAACGCCCTGCATAGCGCCCGGTGCCCAGCGGGTCACGCGATTGTTGTAATATTCCGCAACATAAAGATTACCCGCTTTGTCCACGTAAATACCTTGGGGGCCACTTAGCTGATTTGCCCCATTGCCACCTCCGTTACCGCCTGCTACCGTAACGCCCTGGCTAGCCCCCGGTTTCCAGCGGAGCGGCTCACGCGACTATTATTATCTTCAGACACGTAGATATTTCCATCTGTATCGACGTATACGCCTTCGGGCGCGTCTATCTGGTTTGCCCCACTGCCTTTTCCATTGCCGCCCGCTACCGTAACGCCTTGCGTGGCGCCCGGAGCCCAGCACTGGATGCGGTCGCTACTTTTATCGGCTATGTAGACATTACCCAGTGCGTCTACATAAATGCTTTGCGGGTTATCTAACTGACCCATATCCGTACCACCTCCATTGCCCCCGGCAACCGTGATGCCATTGGGATTGAAAGGCTGGGCCCGGCTTGCCGGGGCTCCGCTTAGCAGCAGACACCAAAGTAAAACAAACGATCCCACATGAGCCCATTGGGGGGCGCACCGTTGCTTCGAGCGAAGCCGACGCGGGGTATCAGTCAATATTGACTTAAACGAAACAGGTAGAAAAGAAAACATAGACGTTACTTGGATTAGTGACGGGCAAAGGTTCTCAAAAGCCTACCAGACGACTGTCGTAAATCGCCCAAAGACTATCCAGATTGTAACAGCCAGGGTTGCGTACGGCGTTTTTAGGCGAAAAACTAGTCTGTTGGTGAAGTTGTCCCCTCCCCTGTTTTCATGTTGATAGGATCATGAAAAATTTTTACTTTTCGTGATCCTATCCAGCTAGTCGATGAGCCTACTTTGTTTTGTCACTTCTTTTAGACTATCTAAACAAACGGGCCTACTCTGCTGGCTGATTGGTCTATTCGGGTTATCGTTTTCCCACGCCCAGAAACTCCCGCAACCCGAACTGATCACCGATCGGCAGGGGTTACCCCAATCGTTTGTTCCTTCCGTTGTGCAGGATCAGACGGGGTTTATTTGGGTCGCTACCCGAGACGGCCTTTGTCGCTACGATGGACAACATTTCCGGGTGTTTCAGCCTGATCCCGACGGACATCCGTCGATCTCCTTTACGGGCCTGGAAGATTTGTTTCTGGATTATCGGGGGCGTCTATGGATCACATCCGAGCGAGGAGATATCGACATTTTTGACCCAAAACGGGAAACGTTTACGAATTTTTCCAGAAGTGCCTTCTATCGAAAGGCGATCGGTTCTCGATGGCTTTACCGCTTTTATGTTGATCGTCGGGAGCGGCTTTGGGTTGGGTTTCAGGCTGAAGGAATCGTCTGCTTTGATTTGCGTTCAAAACGAACGCGCTTTTTTAAACACCAGCCAGACCAGCCACGGTCTCTGCGGAGTGACAGCATCATGCAGATTGGCGAAGCGGCTAATGGTACGATCTGGGTAGCCACGCGGGGCGGATTGGAGCGATTCGACGAAAAAACCGAATCGTTTACCCATTATGTCCACCAGGTAAACCAGCCCAACTCGCTACCGGACAATCAGCTGTGTGGCTTTCAACTGCGTCCTAACGGGGAGATTCTGACCGTATCGCAGCGGTTTGTGGGGCGGCTCGATCCAGCCACTGGTCAGGTCAAGGCTTATCCCTTACCTATTTACAACCCCGAGTGGTGGGACTGCCTGACGACGATGGATGCCCACGGAACGATGTACTTCAATCAGAACAACGTTCTGTACCGCTTTACGGATCAGCAAGGCCCGGTGATAGTCGATCAGCGGAACCATATCACTGACCAGTGCGCCAGTTTGTTTGTCGACCGCTCGCAGGTGTTGTGGGTCGGTACCAACGGGGCCGGTATTCGCAAATATGATCTGCGGGCGGCTGCTTTTCGGGCGGAGCCTTATACTGTCAACTTTTACAACGATGTGCTAAGTACGCATTGGCTCGACGTACCCGCCGATCAACTACCCACACCCGCAGATTTACGGGGCTTGAACAGCTACAACTTTCGCTACACGATCGCTCAAAACCGCTACCTATGGTGTAACGTAGCCAGTTCCAATGTATACCGGATTGATTTACGGGATAAGCAAAGCCGAAAATTTCCGCTTCCCGTTTCGTTCTACGAGGGCGATAATATCGATGCTGTTCCGTGTCCGCTGGCTACCGATCCGGCCAATCAGGTCTGGGCGATTTACCGACAGTGCGTTTGGACGTTTAATGAGGAACAGCAAAAATGGGTAACCCAGCCTTACCGGATTCCCGTCAAACCGACTTTCCACTTGCTGTCTTTTGTAGTCGACGAGCAGGCGCTGTGGCTGGCGACGAAAGAGGCTGGCTTGTGGCGGCTTGACCGCAAAACCGGAAAAATGACCCAATATGCCAATCAACCCCGCAACGCGCGCTCGCTAAGCAGCAATGCGCTGTTTTGCCTGAGCGAAGATCCACAAGAGCCTAGCCGACTCTGGATCGGCACGTTCGGCAGCGGTCTGTGTTTGTTCGATAAACGGTCGGGTACCTGCCAACGGATCGGTCAGCAGGATGGCCTGCCCAATAATGTCATTTACTCGGCGATTCCCGACCATCGGGGGTATCTGTGGATGGGCACCAACAAAGGAATCTGCCGACTCGACCGCCGGACGTTAGCTACCAAAACCTTTACCCGCGCCGATGGCTTGCTGGCCGACGAGTTCAACCGCTTCCACTGGCTGCACCTGCCCAACGACCGGATCATCATGGGTGGCCTGGAAGGTATCACCGCCTTTTATCCCCATCAGGTAAGCAACGATACGTTTAAGCCGTCGGTTGAACTCACCAGCTTATCCATCAATAATCAGCCGCTGTCCGCCGACCGGCTGGATTCCTTACCCATTCAGACCCTCAGCCGACTGACATTGCCGTACGATCAGAACTTTATCACCGCCGAATTTGCCGCGCTGCAATACAATCGACTCGGCAAAAATCGGTATCGCTACCGGCTGGAAGGATTGGAAACAAGCTGGAAAGAAACGGATCGTCCAGTAGCGACTTATACCAATTTACCCCCCGACGACTATGTGCTCGTCCTGAATGCAACCAATACGTCTGGTCAGTGGAGCCCGCAGGAGCGACGACTAGCTATTCGAATTCAACCTCCTCTCTGGCAAACTTGGTGGGCTTATCTACTCTACGGACTGACAGCGCTAGGGCTAGGCATTGCGAGTATACGTGTGTACGGAAATCGGCTCCGCTTGCAGCAATCCCTGGCTCTGCAACGGCGCGAGATAGCGCTCAAACAGCAGGAGGCCGAACAAATAAAGGCTGTCAACGAGCTTAAATCCAATTTCTTCGCTAACATAACGCATGAGTTTCGCACCCCGTTGACGTTGATTCTGGGGCCTGCCGAACGGCTAGCCCAACGGTGGCACGGCCCGGACGATCAGGCCCAACTGGCCACTATTGATCGGAATGCCAATCAGCTGTTGGGTCTCGTTAACCAGTTGCTTGATTTGTCAAAGCTGGAAGCCGGTGCCTTACCGGTAGTAGCGGTTCGCAGTGATTTAGGCCCCTTCGTAGAACAGATTGCCCAACAGTTCAAGGCGCTGGCCGACGAGAAAGCAATTAGGCTGACGGTGCAGAAGACTGGACTGGCAACGGCTTACTGGTTCGACGCTGATAAGCTGGAGCGGATCCTGTACAATTTGCTCGGTAACGCAATTAAATTCACGGATAGGGGAGAGGTTACGGTCCAGCTAAAAGGCGCTGAACAGGGTATTGAGCTGACCGTTTTCGATACCGGATCGGGTATTCCTGCGCATAAGCTTCCGCATATATTTGACCGATTTTATCAGGCAGACCAGACCTCCACCCGTTCGCATTCCGGAACGGGTATTGGGTTAGCGTTGGTCAGTGAGCTGGTCAGTTTACAGAACGGTTCTATCCAGGTCGATAGCGAGGTTGGGCAAGGAGCTTCCTTTACGATTCGGTTGCCCTACCGTTCCGCCGACCAGCCAGACGAGACGATGCCGAAGTCGCCAATTATTGGCGAATATACAGATGTAGAACCACCGACCTCCGCCGACCAACCACTCCTGCTGCTGGTCGAAGACAATGCCGATCTGACTCAATTTATCCGCCAAAGTTTGTACAGTGATTACCGAATTCTTCATTGCGCGAACGGACAGGCGGGGCTTGAACTGGCCCTTACCGAGCAGCCGGATCTGGTCTTGTCTGATGTATTGATGCCGATCATGGATGGCTACGCACTGTGCCGGGCGTTGAAAACGAACGTACAGACGAGTCACATACCCGTCATTCTGCTCACAGCCAAATCAACACGGGAAGACCGATTGGAGGGGCTAACGCTGGGCGCTGACGACTACCTCACGAAACCGTTCCACGTGGCCGAATTGCAGCTCCGGGTTCGCAACCAGCTCGACACCCAGCGTCGACTTCGTATTCGGGTACAGACAGAGTTGAGCCAGCCCACTACTGGACCTACATCTGACCAGCCAGCCATCGAGATTGACCCATTCTTAACGCAGTTGTATAAAATACTTGACACGCATTTAGAGGATTCGGCTTTTAGTATCGAGCAGCTGTCCGTGCAGGTTGGCATGAGTAGGATGAGTCTGTACCGAAAGATTAAGGCGTTGACCGGTCTGTCCCCCGCCGACGTCATTCGGCTCTACCGGCTGAAACGTGCCACGGAGTTATTGCAACAAGGGCTTGGTGTAGCAGAAACCGCCTGGCGGGTGGGCTTTGAAACGGCCTCGCATTTCGGCAAAGTTTTTCGTGAACAGTATAAAATGACACCCCGGCAGTTTGCCCAACAAGCCAGCCCCATCAAACCCTAGTCCGCCCTTTCAAAACCTCCGGGATGACGACCTGCTTCGATTCAGAGCGTAAATACCTGCGCTGATACAGGGAGAATATAAATTGGGCGATTTACGATAGTCCGACAAGGGGCTATTCGTCAACTTTGCCTTCACCCTAGAATCGTTTGCCGCTTACGATGTGTGCACGGTTTTTTTCTATCAGTTTAACCATAGCTCGTATGTCATCGACAGCCTCCTCTCAATTGGAATATCCTCCGGTAACTTCATCAGCGAAGCGCGCTGCCCTGCTCATTGGAAGCCTGCCCTTTGCTAGTGACGAAGAATGCATGAAACGGGCCTTCGACCTGCTAGGTCCTGTACTATTTTGCCTGCCAGACGGCGAGGTTGGCGAGAAAACACCCGAATTCCCCAAAGGGAACCGGATTGCCTGGGTGGTATACGCCCTTGAGAAACTGACGCAGGATAAAAGCAGCTGGAAACTGCTAAAAGAACCCATTCGAGGGACGGACGGTATGGCTGTCGATTACAATAGCTTTCAAAAGCTTAAGCCCTTGCACTCGCCTACTCAAATGCCCCAGCACGTTCGATTGGGTTACGACGACTTTTTTCGGCTCAATTACCCGATTTTTAGCCAGCTAAGAAAACAGCATAATCTGCCCCATCTGAAATTTCAGGTAGGTGTACCAACCGGTTTTGCGATGGGATTTGTGTTTGCCAGTCCCATTACTTGGTTACGCTATACCTATGCATTCAACACCGTTATTGCACGGGAAATCAACGCGATATTGCTCGAAGCGGGCCAAGACGTTGTCATTCAACTGGAAGTTCCCCCCGAGCTATACGCTGCTTATAAACTGCCCACACCGCTGATGAGCCTGGCGCTGTTGCCGATCCAGGATTTGTTGAAAAAGATTAATCCAGGTGCTCAGATTGGCATTCACCTGTGCCTGGGCGATTTTCACAATGAAGCGCTGGTTCACCCGAAAACGCTACATAAAATGGTTGCCTTCTCGAATCAGCTCGTCCAGAAATGGCCTACCCAGCATACACTTACTTATGTTCATTACCCATTTGCCGAAGGACAAATTCCTCCCTCGGTTGATGCGAACTATTATGCTCCACTAAAAGACATTACCTTGCCACAGGGCACTCGTTTTGTAGCCGGATTCGTTCATGAAAAGCGTACACTGGCTGAAAACAGGCAAATACTCAGCGCTGTCGAAGCGGCCTACGGACAAACGGTTGACGTAGCCTGTTCGTGTGGTTTAGGTCGGCGGACACCGGGTATAGCAACCCAGCTTATGACATTACTAGCACAGTTAACTCAAGCTTAAAAAAGAAGTGCTTTTGCCTAACGTTTCATTCGACCAGCACACCATAAGCCAGCACCCGGCGGTGAACAAGTTGGCTTCTGATATGCTGGTACAGGATATTGCTTCCGTTAACGTCGATTCAACAGTGAAGCGAATCCGGCAGATAGACTACCGTTTTTTGGGCGTACGAACGATCTCGTTCAGTAGAATAGTCAGGTCATTGTTCATCAACTGAAGTTCAGTAGCCAATTGCCCCAGCATTGTCGAGCGAATAGTCAAATCGTGAGCCGTATAAAAATCACCCTCGCCAAAATAATCAACTTCTTGACGATGGCGCTTCTGCGTTCGCTTTGCATCCACATCAAGGGAAACCAGAATGTCCCAGCGGCTCCGCAGTCCGTCGATAGGCGAGGGGTTACCAGCTGATTTAGGCTTGTTCAGATAATACCAGATCAGGGGCGGATAAACGGTCGATTTTACCGGATGAGTCCATATATCACGTAGCGGATTATTCAGGTGACGGTAGTCGGCTTTAAGCGGTTTTTGCAGCAAAGACGTAATGCCCAAGCTCGCTTCCGCCAACCCCCCACCAATACCAGCCCACTCACCGGCATCATCTTTATCCCTTAATTTGAGCAAACCAACTGTCAACGCCGTTAGGGCACCGGTCGTAATGGCACTAATGGTCATCCGTTTTTCCCGGCTACTTTCCTGCCGGGTTAGTAAGGTGGCCGTCAGCGTAGCCCGTTTACTATCGCAGTCGACCAAAGCAACCGCCGTGGCAATGTCGAAGCTAGCGAGTTGAAGCTGATCGGTTAGTTTTTGCCGTAGCGCCAAATACTCGTTCGACGCTGACTGATCCGAGTTCTGTTGTTCTAAAATCGTTGTGCGTACCAGCAGCGGGGTGAGTCCAACCGCCTGTGCCATCCGGAGCCCTCGTTCGCCGTAGCGATGCCGCAGCAGGGAGTCCTCCGCTGAGTTAGGCTGTAAGTCAACGGGGTGAAACACGTAGCCCGACGTACCGCTTGAATCAATCGCGCAATTGTCGCTAGCTACTTTGGTTAAGGTGGATGCGGTCTGCCGGGAAGTCAGACAGCTGGTAAGTGTTGTGGCAAAAAACAAACCTGTCAGGCAACAGGCACTGTGGTAAAATTTACGGTTGATCATCGAATCAATTCAGTTGTTGAAAAAGAAATGCTTGTTCGTTCCGAAGAAAAATCAGTTTTTCTGATCACTCGTTTCGGGAACGAAAAACCATAATACCGCCAGCGCGACAAGGGCCAGACCGGCTAAGGTTAGAAAAGCGAAGTTGTAGTTTGTGCGTTGTAGCAAGGCTCCCGCAAAGGCGTTGCTAAGTGAAGCGCCTAACCCAACAGCTGTGGCAATAGCTCCCTGCGTGGTGTTGAACAGGCCCGAACCGCGTGTCAGGTCCGAGACAATCAGAATGGACAGCACCCCAAAAATTCCGGCACCAACGCCGTCCAGAATCTGAATAGCCACCAGCAACATCGGGTCGCCCGTCAGCGTGTAAAGCAGTCCGCGAATGGGCAAGACGGCAAAGGCGATGAGCAATAAACGCTTGCGTCCTTGGGGTGCTAGTTTGCCCGTCATGTAACTGACAGGAATCATGACGAGCTGAGCAACAATAATGCAGGCCGACATATAGGCCGATGAAGCGCCAGCATCAATCCCTTGGGCTAATCGCTGACCGAGCAGAGGAAGCATGGCCGCATTGGCAAAATGGAATAGCACGCAGGCCAGGGCAAAAAAGAGGATCGATCGGTTGCCGAGGAGCGCCTGCCAGCCCGAGGGTTTATCATCGTTGGCCTGCTCCTCTTCCTCCGTACAGCCCCGGGCCAGTTGATGATCAATGTCTTTTTCCCGGATGCGCCAAACAGACAGACTACTCATGACGGACATGGCTGCCAGCAAAAGAAAAATTCCTTTTGTGCTCACATAATAACCCAGTAATCCCGCCAGCAGGGCAGCAAATACATTACCCGCGTGATTAAACGTTTCATTCCGCCCAACGCGTTTATCTAAGGCTTTGGGACCAACCAAACCGAGTGTAATGGCGGCAACAGCCGGGGTGAACCAGGCGGCTGCTACACCCATAATGGCCTGACCTCCCATGATCACTGGATAAGTCGGCATGGTAATCGTGATAACGGCGGCAAAGGCAATGAGCAGCGAAGCAATAATGGAATAGACGCGTTTCCGTTTAGTTCGGTCGACCAGCGCACCCGCTGGTGTCTGGGCAACAACGGTGGCAATTCCCATCACCGACATGGCAATACCAATGTCCTGCGCGTGCCAATGCAGGGTTGTCAACAGGTATATGGCCAGATAAGGGCCTAACCCGTCCCGAACATCGGCCAGGAAGAAATTTGCGGTGTCCAGCGCTCGTAGGCTTGTTGAGCTAGGCTGTCGAGTAGTCGGTTCTTGTGATAATTTAACCATCTTTTAATTATAGGCTAACGTTGTGCGAAATGAATGGTAAGACAATACGCTTTAATGGCGTAAATACCGTACCATGCTAAATCGACGCATTAATCCTTATACCACATCCTATGTTCCAGGAGAGAATCTGATTGCCCTTCTATCAACTACTTAGATGAATTGTAGAGAATAATACCTATTTATGTTACAGGATATACCCAAGTATAGCCAGATTTCCTTGGCGATTAGGTGGGCCAGAATATAGTGATAGGACATAGCCAGATCCGTGGTCAATCCTGCAAAGTAGTTGGGATGAATAAGCGACTAGCCGAAAAAGGGATATTGGTAGACTTTATAATTCGGTATCCTGTGTTGCCGTGAACGATGTAGTAAGGGGGAGTACAACCGGCGGAAAAACACAAGCAAATAGTGGCCTTTGGTGCGCTGGAGCATGGGCAACTATCAATCGAAAAAGCAATCCATAATTTTACTCAAATTAGAACGGTGATAGCGACAGCTTCATAAGAGCAGCATCTGTTCGCTTCTGTTTATGAAATACAGGTTGGTAATAAAAATAAAATCGTCGCTTTGTGTCTTGCTTAATTCTGTGTGAGCGTGTGACATGCGAAAATAAATTGGGTTTTGACAGGAAGATCGGTTTGTTAGTTTGCTGGATAAACTTATTATTTGTACAATTTTGCGCATATTTATATTTTTTTTTATTTAGCCCTACGTGTATATCCCTAGAGTTTATGGCTTTTGAAGACCAAGTGTTGTGGCAGTTATTTCGGGCGGGCGATAGGCAGGCATTAGGCCAGTTGGCCGAACGGTATTATCGCATGCTGAAACACTATGGCTTAAAATTCATGGTCGATGAAGCTATCGTTGACGATTGTATTCAGGAATTATACCTACAGCTATGGCAAAATCGCCTACAGATTAATGAAACAGAATCTGTAAAACACTATCTGTTAAAGTCAATTCGGCATCATATATTATACCACCTACGGTTGCAGAAACGATTGCAGTGCGAGGAATTGGATTGGGATCTGTCACTTGCCGAGGATACAGACACGGAAACCCTGATGATTCGCCAGGAAACGTTGGTCGGTTTGACCAGAACGATACAGGAACAGATGGCTACGCTACCAGCTCGCGAACGGGAAGCCTTGTACCTGCGCTATTACGAAGATCTTTCCATACCTGAGATTGCCGAGGTGATGAATGTCAATCGTCAATCCGTCTCCAACTTTCTGCAAAAAGCCCTGAACAAGCTACGTAACCGATGGCTCGTTCACCTATTTCTGACTATTTGTACTTTTTTGTAAAAAAATTTTCATTGAGAAGGGTATCGTGGAGGTAGAACTTCATACTATCAATAAATATAGTAGAAAAGTACCAATGCAAAGCTTACCCAGCGATCCTACAACTGTTGATGACTTCCTCGAAAACGACGCCTTTCGGACGTGGATTCGGGAACAGCGCTCCGAAGACAGGGTGTATTGGCAACATTGGTTAAGCCAACATCCGGAGAAAAGGGATCTGTATGAGCAGGCGGTGGCTACGATGCTGGTACTTCAGGGAAAAAAGATTGCGCTTTCGGATCAGCATGTACACGAAGCCAGAAAGAAAATTCTAGGTCAACTTGTTCCGCCGACTGCCCAGGTGAAACCTTTGTTGACCTGGCATTGGGGACGATGGGCTGCCGCAGCCGCAGTGGTTATCGCAATGATCTGGTGGCAAGCGGGTAATTCTGGGATCGGTTCTCTGATGGGAATTGAGAAACAGGCAGAGCCGCTGGCCGAAAAGAGTAGCTGGCAAATTGTAAAGAATACCACGGGATTGCCCCTCGTCGTGTTGCTGCCGGATAATTCTTCCGTACTGCTGTCGTCGGGTAGTCAGCTACGTTACGCTAAACAAGGTAAGCAAACGGTGCGCGAAGTATACCTTCAGGGAGAAGGATTCTTTGAGGTTACCAAAAATCCCGCCAAGCCTTTCGTTGTTTATACGGCAAACCTGACTACTAAGGTACTAGGAACCAGCTTTCAAGTGCGTGCTTTTGAAAAGGAGAAAGGTACCTACGTAAAAGTAAAGACAGGTAAAGTCTCGGTTACGCCAGTCGAATCGCCTGACCAAACGGTACTGCTGACAAAGAATGAACAGCTCAGTTTGGAAACCAAAACCGATAAACTGGTCAAGCAAGATATCATTCCAGCGAAAGAACATTCGCCCGGTATTATCAATCAGGAATTTACATTCGAGTTTGCTCCCGTGGCTGACATTTTTGCGCAACTGGAATCCAGCTACAACATGCCGATACGGTATGATCGGCATCTGCTTGCCAAATGCACATTTACCGGTCAACTCAACGACGCTCCTTTTCTGGAGAAAATTCGACTAATTTGTCTAACAATTGAGTCGACATTCGAAGTCGTTGACGGTCAGGTCTTCATTCACAGTAACGGTTGTCATTAATTCCTTTCTAAACCCTTAATCAATCTGGCATTCTATGGTCTGAAAACTATCCTTTTTTAACAAAAAAAGCGATAGTGCTTCCAACACTATCGCTCAAATGTCCGCAAATGTGTCTGATACACACATTACCTCTTCAATCAGAAGACGGACTTGGTTTTTTGTCATTTCTTCCAAAAACAACAAAAACGCATAAATGTATGCATTACCGTTTCATCAGTCGCAATGTTTGGATCAGGATTATGAAAATTTCGAGCCTGCAACTCTTACTTGCACTTTCCCTGGCCAACATAAGCCTTGCTCTTGATGCCAAGGCCCAGGAATTTCTAAGCCGGCGGGTCAGTCTATCTGCTCAAAATGAGGATATCGAAGTAACGATCAGACGAATTGAAAGACAGGCGAAAGTGCAATTCTTGTTTAGCCGGGAAATCATTCAATCGAAGCGAAAAATCAACTACCAGGCAAAAAATGAGCAGCTATCGCTGGTGTTGGATCATATCCTGACGCCCCTCAGTTTAAGCTATGAAGTGGTTGGTCAACAGATTGTGATAAAAAGAGAGTCGATGCCTGCGAACACGCAGCAGGATAAGACCTCGGGTATGATAAACTCAGACCAAGCCCAAGATATCCAGGTAGCGGGCCGGGTCATCGGAGAAAATGGCGAAGGTTTACCCGGCGTCAATATTCAGATAAAGTCGACCCAGCGCGGAACGACAACCGACGGAAACGGTGCGTACCGGATTAGTGTCCCTGATCGGAACGCTGTACTGGTTTTCTCTTTCATTGGCTACGCTACTCAGGAAGTAACTGTTGGTTCGCAATCGACGGTTAATGTTACGCTGGTAAATGATGACAAAACACTCAATGAAGTAGTGGTTGTCGGCTACGGCACGCAGCGCAAGCGCGATGTTACAGGTTCGGTCGTTTCGGTCAACGAAACAACCCTGAAAGAAGTACCAGCGCCTAACCTGGTCAACCAGCTGAAAGGTCGGGCAGCGGGGGTAACCATCGTCAGTAATAGTTCTACGCCTGGTTCGCAGGGACAGATTCGGATTCGGGGTAACCGCACGCTGACGACCAACCAGCAGGGTAGCGATGGCCTGGATGGTCCGTTGGTGGTTGTTGACGGGATTCCGTACGGTGGTCTGAACGACATCAACCCGGATGATATTGCGAGTCTGGAAATCCTGAAGGATGCGTCGGCTACCGCTATTTACGGATCGCGCGGATCGGGCGGGGTTATCCTGATTACAACTAAGCGGGGTAAAATCGGTAAGCCAGTATTTAGTTATGATGGCTATCACGGAGTAACTACCGCAATGGGCAAATTCAACGTGATGAACGGTCCGGAGTACGCTCAGTTTAAAGATGATGCGGCTAAATACAACCGCACCAGCCCCGGTACAACGGCTTATCCACTGACGCAAAAAGAAAAGGACGCGCTGGCGGCTGGTATCTCTACCGACTGGCAGGATCTGCTCTACAAACCGGGGTTTAATACCAATCACCAGCTGAGTCTGGCGGGTGGCGTTGAAAATACGCAGTATTCGTTGGGCCTGGGCTATTTCAACGAGACAGGTATCATTCCAAGTCAGAAGTTTGAACGCTACACCATTCGGGCGACAATCGACCAACGTATCGGTAAGCGAATCAAGGTTGGCTTGAACACGCTGAATACCCTAACTTATACGAACACACCGGGTGGTAGTGGTATTCCGGGTGGTCTGGTTCGGATAACGCCCTTGGCAGCGCCTTATAATGCTGACGGTACGGTAAACTTGTTCCCTGCGGAAGGCTCTATCGATGCGGCTTCAATTAGCCCGTTGACGATTATCACCAAAAAAGATTCGTACCTGGGTCGTACTCGTTCACTGCGGACCTTCAATAGCCTGTACGCGGAAGTAAACATCCTGCCGGGATTGCGGTACCGGATGAACGCCGGGTTGAATTTCAGCCAGTCGAACTACAATGGCTACGGTGGACCGCTAACTTATTTCAATAACGCGACAGTTCAGTCGTCGTCTACGGCCGAGATCAACAACACCGAATACTGGGACATCAACCTCCAGCACTTGCTGTATTACGACAAGACGATTGGCAAGCATAAATTCGGCGTTACCGGGCTGTACGAAATCACCAAAAACCATACACTGGGTAGCCGATTTACGATTACGGGGGTTCCAGCTGATTACATTAAAACGTCTAACTTCTCGCTGGCTTCCGGCACACCAGTCGCCAATTCAGACTTTGGTAATACGTTCTCGGAGCTTGGTTTGCTTTCGTACATGGGCCGCGTGAACTACAGCTACAACGACCGCTACCTGTTGACCCTGACGTTAAGACGTGATGGATCGTCTACATTGTCGCCCGGTAACCAATACTTTAATTACCCCGCTATCGGCGCAGGCTGGAATGTAATCGAGGAGAACTTCATGAAAAGTGTACCGGCTATCTCAAACCTGAAATTGCGGGGTAGCTGGGGTTTATCGGGTAACCGGAACGTAGGAGCATACGCGACATTGGGCGCGCTATCGGCGGGTTATTACAACTTCGGTACCGGAACCGCCGGACAGCAACTGGCGTACACGGTTACAAGCTTACCGGCAACGGGTCTTGGCTGGCAGTCGACCTCACAGGTTGATTTAGGGATTGACTTCGGTTTCCTGGATAACCGGATTACGGGTTCGGTCGACTGGTATCACCAACAGACGAAAGACATCCTTTTGTCCGTACCGCTGCCACCAAGCAATGGCGCTGGTTCGACGTTGAAAAACCTGGGCCGGACGGAAGGCAAAGGGCTGGAGACAGCGCTGACGTTCGATATTTTCCGGAACCCGAAAGGCTTCAACTGGAGTGCGGACCTGACGTATTTCTTTAACCGCGAAAAAATTACGCAGCTCACGACACCAGCCGAACAGGCGAATCTCGGTGCAGGCTGGTTTGTTGGACAACCGCTTTCGGTCATCTACGATTACAAAAAAATAGGTATCTGGCAGACATCAGACAAGGAAAACGGAACGCTGGCCAAACAAACGTCACCAACTCAGTTTCCCGGCCAGATCAGAGTAGAGGATCTTAACGGCGATGGTAAAATCGATGCTTCTGATCGCCAGATTCTCGGTAATTTCCAGCCCAATTGGGAGGGAGGTTTAACCAATCGGTTCAGCTTCAAAAACTTCGATCTGTCGATTGTAACCTTTGCCCGCATGGGGATGAAAGTAATCGTGCCTTACCTGACGGGTAACTCGACAGGTTCGGGCGGTTTCGCCTTCTACAACCAGGGCCGGGTGAATCAGGTGAAAACCGATTACTGGACGGAAACAAACCCAACCAATGCATTCCCAGCCCCCGATGCTGGTGCCGCAGTAGCCTGGTTTGGTTCCACGTTAGGCTACTACGACGGTTCGTTTATCAAAGTCAGAAGCATAAACCTGGGCTATACCTTTAGCAGTACGTTAATTCGGAAAATTGGGATGAATTCGGCCCGCGTTTATTTCAATGCAACGAACCCACTGATCCTGTACTCTCCACTGGTTAGCCAGAAGCTTGCCATCGATCCGGAAGGAAACAGCTATGCGAGTGGTCAGTCGACGCTGAACCCGCAGGGAGCCAGCGATCGTGGAACACCAGAACGTCAGATCGCCGTAAACCTCAACAACCCGCCGGTACGGCAATTCACGCTTGGGGTAAATCTTAAATTCTAACCTTGACAGCTATCATGAAAGCAATAAAAGTTGGCGTCGTGCTTGGCCTTACGGCTATACTGAGCACGGGTTGCGAAAAAATATTACAGGAGAATCCTCAATCCCAAATTGTTCCGTCTTACTTCAACAGTCCATCCGGCGTATTGGGTGGGATAGCCGGTGTCTACAACGACATCCGGGGCCAGTGGGGAACCGAAGGGTTTACCGTAGAGATGCAGGCGGGCACCGACGAGTTTTTGCAGGGAGCCAGCAGCGGAGGAGTACCACCTTACACGTACAATGGCCTAAACAGCAGCAACTTCGGATCGGCCTGGGGCGTTGCGTTCCAGGATATCAATACGCTCAATGGGGTACTCAAATACGGTCAGACGATTGATTTGCCCGAAGCGACCCGGAAACAATACCTGGCCCAAGCTAAGTTTTTGCGGGGGTTCTGGTATTTTTATCTCGTACAAACCTGGGGCGACGTACCACTGAGTACGGAGTTCATCACAACGCCTTCGCAGGCTGCTTCCCGCCAATCAGCCGCTCAGGTGTATGAGCTGATAATTAAGGACCTGACCGAAGCGGCTGCCGATCTGCCCAACACACCGACGGCCCCGTTCCTCGGAAAAGCTGCTACCAAGCCCGTCGCGCAGCTACTGCTGGCTAAGGCGTATCTGACTCGTGGCTGGCTAAACAACACCGCTTCGGATTTTACGCAGGCGGCTAGCCTCTGCGCCGACATTATTGCTAACAAATCAACGTACGGCCTCGATCTATGGCAGGATTACGGTGATGCATTTGTGCCGGCTAACGATTACGGAAAAGAAACCATGTTTGTCAGCGATCACGTACTCGATCCAAAATTTGGTTACTATACCGTGGGTGCAGCAGCCGGTGGCGGTGCGGCCCAGAACCTATCGCCCTGGTTTACGAACTGGAACTACCCAAATAACAGCGGTATCAATTCCTTTAAAAGTGCTGCGGGTGCTTACGTAAACAGTGGTACTTCGCTGATGCTCCGGGATTCGCAGTACGGACGTCCTTACACCCGTATGCGGCCAAACAGCTACAAATGGCCATCAGGTGCCAATGCGGGCAAAAACTACTTCCTGGATCAGGCATTTACCAAACGGGATGTCGATTCGCGGTTTATTAATTCGTTCTATACGGTTTATATTTCAAATACGGCTGTCACGAATACGGCTACGGCAGCCAACAACAAACGCGGGATCAGCTACACAACCGTAGTGGGAGCGGATACGGCTATTTGGTTACCCGATTACGAAGTGGAAGGTGCGCCCCAATTTGTTGGTACAAGACCCTTCAAAGGAATCGTAGTGCCGCCTAGCTTATGGGATAACGGGATTTTCCCCGCGTTGAAGAAGTTCATGGATCCTAGCCGGGGGGCAAACTTCAACGATCCCTCGACCCGCCCCTGTGTGCTGTATCGCTTTGCCGATGTGTACCTGACGGGTGCTGAGGCTTACCTGAAAGCTGGTGACCCGACCAAAGCAGCTTCCCTGCTAAATACGGTCAGACAACGGGCTGCTTACCGAAAAACGGCTACGGCGGCTCAGAATGCAGCCGCAGCAACGGCCATGACCATCACGGCAAACGATGTAACCGTCGATTTTATCCTGGATGAGCGTACTCGCGAACTGTTTGGCGAGTGGCAACGGTGGCATGATCTGGTTCGTACCCGTTCGCTGGTTCGTCGCGTGAAAGCGTGGAATCCGGAAGCAGCTCCTTATGTTCAGGATTTTCACATGCTCCGGCCTATCCCCCAAACGCAGATCGACCGCGTTGTCGAGGGACCTTCATTTCCGCAGAATCCGGGTTATTAATCGTTAGAAGCGAACGCGTACAAAGAGGTATAAGAGCAAGTATATTCTTATACCTCTTTGGCTTCAAAGAAAGTGTTTAAAAGTGCTTAGGTACGATGATGAAACTGTTTCTTTGCTTTTTCTTGCTGATTATCCAAACGGCTGGTTATTCTCAAACGAAACCAACGCTGAAACTTTGGTATAACAAACCCGCCGGTCAAACCTGGGAAAATGCCTTGCCCATCGGTAATGGCCGACTCGGAGCGATGGTGTACGGGAATGTAGCCCGAGAAACTATTCAACTGAACGAACAGACCGTTTGGTCGGGCAGCCCGAACCGGAACGATAACCCCGACGCGCTGGCCGCTTTGCCCCAGGTTCGGCAGTTGATTTTTGAGGGAAAGCAGAAAGAAGCGGAGCAATTAGCCAATAAGCTCATTATCACAAAAAAATCCCACGGGCAAATGTTTCAGCCTGTCGGGAATCTCAATCTTACCTTCGATGGGCATGATAAGGTAATGGACTATTACCGCGAACTGAACATCGAACGGGCTATTGCCAAAACAACGTACGCGGTTGGAGACGTAACCTACACACGGGAAGTCCTGACCTCGTTTCCTGATAACGTATTAGTAGTAAGATTAACGGCCAGTAAGCCTGGCAAGCTGTCGTTTTCTGCTTCTTTTTCCACCCAACAGAAGTCATCAGAAATTGCGGTTACCTCCGCTAAGGACCTCACCCTTGCCGGTACTACGTCCGATCATGAAGGCGTAAAAGGCATGGTGAGGTTCAAAAGTATTGCCCGGGTTAAAACCGAAGGGGGGACGCTTGCGGCTAGTGATTCGTCGCTGACCGTGAGCGGTGCCAATGCGGCTACCATCTACTTAGCTATTGCCACTAATTTTACTTCCTATAAAGACCTCAGCGGCAATGAAAACGCACGGGTGGCTGCTTTCCTGGATAAAGCTTATCCCAAGTCATTCGCTTCGATTGTATCGTCCCACGTTTCCGCGTATCAGCACTATTTTAACCGGGTTCGGTTCGATTTGGGAACCACGGAACCACGTTCGGCTGATGCGGCCAAACTACCTACCGATGAACGGCTGAGCAATTTCCGGTCGGTCGATGATCCACAACTGGTAACGCTTTATTACCAGTACAGTCGTTATCTGCTGATTTCATCTTCTCAGCCGGGTCGCGATGGCGTAGCGGGGCAGCCAGCCAACTTACAGGGTATATGGAACAACAAAATGCGCCCGCCCTGGGACAGCAAATACACCATCAACATCAACGCCCAAATGAATTACTGGCCCGCTGAACGGACCAATCTGGCCGAACTCCATGAACCGTTTCTGCGCATGGTTCAGGAACTGTCGGAAACAGGGCAGGAAACGGCAAAAGTCATGTACGGGGCCAGGGGTTGGATGGCCCACCACAACACCGACATCTGGCGAATCACTGGCCCTGTTGACGGTGCGCTCTGGGGAATGTGGATTGCCGGTGGCGGCTGGACTAGTCAGCACCTGTGGGAGCATTACCTTTACAATGGCGACAAGGCTTACTTGACCTCGGTGTACCCTGTCCTGAAGGGAGCGGCCTTGTTTTACGTAGACTATCTTGTCGAACATCCAAAATATCACTGGCTGGTGGTCAATCCAGGTACTTCGCCCGAAAATGCGCCGAGTGCCCACGGTGGCTCGTCACTCGATGCGGGCACAACGATGGACAATCAAATTGCCTTCGACGTATTTAGTACCGCCATTCGAGCCGCCGAAATCTTAAAGAAAGACGCTTCTTTCGTTGATACATTAAGACAAATGCGGAGTAAACTTCCGCCTATGCACGTCGGTCAGTACGGTCAATTGCAGGAATGGCTCGAAGATATTGACGATCCTAATGACAAACACCGCCACATCTCGCACCTGTATGGGTTGTTTCCCTCTAATCAGATTTCACCCTATCGGACACCAGAATTATACGCTGCCGCCAACACATCGCTTGTTCATCGGGGCGATGTATCAACGGGTTGGAGCATGGGCTGGAAAGTAAACTGGTGGGCGCGATTACAGGATGGTAATCATGCCTTTACGCTTATCAAAAACCAGCTGACTCCATTGGGTGTCAACAAGGATGGGGGAGGGACATATAATAATCTGTTCGATGCGCACCCGCCGTTTCAGATTGATGGCAACTTTGGTTGTACGTCAGGTATTACGGAAATGCTGCTGCAAAGTGCCGACGGGAGTCTACACCTATTACCCGCGTTGCCCGATGTGTGGCAGCAGGGAAGTATCAGCGGTTTGCGGGCACGCGGTGGTTTCGAAGTCGTTGATATGCAGTGGAAAGCGGGCAAGCTGACGAAATTATCTGTTAAATCCACTATTGGCGGTAACCTACGATTGCGGGTGCCCAATGCCCTGAAAAGCAGCCTTGGGGAATCATTAACAACTGCATCCGGGCAAAACTCTAACCCATTCTATTACGTCGAAGATACGCCTACTCCGATTGTATCACCCCAGGCTAGTAAGCCAGCGTTGGCTCTTAAAGAAACCTTGCTTTACGATATGCCTACGCAAGCGGGAAAAGTGTACACGTTGGTAAGCCGGTAACCACTTTTTTTGACAGGATTTACAAGATTAACAGCCGGGCCGCCGGGCGGATATATCGGATAAAAAATCATGTCAATCCTGTAAATCCTGTCGAGAAAAACACAAAAAACGCATGAAAAAATACTTCCTCGCTAGTGCCTTAATTGCATCGCTAATTGGATCAGCACCTGATACGTCCGCCCAGACTACGCTGGTCAACCCCATCCTGACAGGTTTTTATCCGGATCCCAGCATCGTGAAGGTTGGAATGGATTACTACCTGGTTAACTCGACGTTTTCGTATTTCCCCGGTCTGCCAATCATGCACAGTAAAGACCTGAAAAACTGGAAGCAGATCGGCAATGTGATCGACCGTCCCGAACAGATGGACTTTATGGGTGAGCGTCTGACCCGAGGTCTGTTTGCGCCGGGTATCAGCTACAATAAGGGCACGTTCTACGTCACCTGTACCGACATCGACCACGATGGTAACTTTGTTGTTACGGCTAAAAATCCCGCCGGGCCGTGGAGTAACCCCGTGAAGATTCCGCAGGTGAAAGGCATCGACCCGTCCATCTATTTTGATGAAAGCACGGGCAAAGCCTACATCATTTACAACAGCGACGCACCGGACCGGAAACCCCTGTATTCAGGCCATCGCACGATCCGGATGTATGAGTTCGACCCAGTTAAACTAACGGTGATCGGCGAAGAAAAACAGCTGGTTAATGGGGGCGTGGATCTGTCGAAGAAGCCCGTCTGGATTGAAGGACCACACATCATGAAACGCAACGGCTGGTACTACCTCTACGCGGCCGAAGGCGGTACGTCGGTCAACCACTCTGAAGTGATTTTACGGAGTAAAGACGTTTGGGGGCCTTACGTGCCGTTCGAAGGGAATCCAATCCTGACGCAGCGGGGATTACCGGCGGATCGCAAAGATCCCATTACGTCGGCGGGCCACGCGCAGTTTGTGAACGGGCCGGATGGCAAGATGTACTGTATTTTCCTGGCCGTCAGACCCTACGAGGGCGATTATTACAACACGGGTCGCGAGACGTTCATTGCGCCCGTAACCTGGCAAAACGACTGGCCGATGATCGAGCATGGCGAAAAAGCCATTGCCTACAGCTATCCGGTTGATTACAAGGAAGTCAAGCAAAAGGGCGCCCTGCCGCAGTCGGGCAATTTCGCCTACACGCTGACTTTTGACAAAGGACTGGACCCGGCGCTTCTGTTCATGCGCACCCACGACAAAAACGCGTATTCTCTCTCGAAAAAAGATGGGTTGACGCTGAAACTGAAACCCGAAACAGTGATGGAGATGGGCAACCCGGCTTTTATCGGGAAGCGCCAGCAGCACCTCAACAGCATCGCCGAAACCGAGCTGACGTTCAACCCGAAATCAGACAAGGAAAAGGCCGGACTCATCGTTTTACAGGACGAAGGCCACTTCTATTTTCTGTGTAAATCGCAGTCGCAGGGGAAAGATGTGCTGCAACTATACAAGAGCGTTCCCCGCGAAAAAACGATGGAACTGTTGACGGAGGCACCACTGGATGCAAAGGCCGGTAAAGTCGGTTTTCGTATTACGTCACAAGGCGATACATATAGCTTTTACACCTCAACCGATGCCAAAAACTGGACGCTGCTAAAAGACAAAGTGGATGGCAAGTTTCTGAGCACGAAAGTGTCTGGTGGTTTCATTGGCTGTGTGTACGGGATGTATGCTACGTCGTCGGGTGAACCAACGACCAACGCGGCTTCCTTCCAACACCTGAAGTATCAGGGCAACGATTCGATGCTGAAGCAATAGTTGACTTTACTATTTTTTGTCATCCCGAGGAACGAGGGATCTTCGCGCGGTCCAGGAAAACTTCTCGCGCGAAGATCCCTCGTTCCTCGGGATGACAAACAGGCCCGTTACCCAATAGCGGTACGATCGTCAGGACGATAAACCCTAAGAACGTAGCGCTTATGATTAGATACAGTTTCTATGTTTACATCGTTACCAATACCGAAAAAACGGTACTGTATACGGGTATGACAAATGATTTGGTCCGACGGTTACAGGAGCATTATGAATCGCGCGGGCAACCAAAGAAGTTCGCAGGCAGATATTATTGCCATCGTCTGGTTTATTGGGAGCATCATCGATACATCCACAATGCGATTTCGCGTGAAAAGGAAATCAAAGGTTGGCGGAGGGAGAAGAAAGAAGAATTAATCAATTCAATGAATCCCGATTGGCGGTTCCTGGATGAAATTTAGTCATGATAACGAGCCGGCTTTTTATCATAGCGCTTATTTTGTCATCCTTCCTGTCGTCAGGATGACAAAATAATACGGATAGTCAACAAGGCGTTGGTTAAATTGGTGATAAAAACGAATTATTTACCTTGAAGAAGAACGTAGTATTTGTTGCTCTCCTGAGTCTGTTCGGCGGCATAGCCTCCGCGCAGATGCAGTCGTTTCCGATGCAAGACGTGAAGCTGACGGGGGGCGCGTTTAAACAAGCGCAGGACGTTGACCTGACGTATATGCTGGCGCTTAATCCCGATAAACTGCTGGCGCCTTACCTGATCGATGCCGGATTGCCGCTCAAAGCCAGCCGCTACGGTAACTGGGAAAGCTCCGGTCTGGATGGCCACATCGCCGGGCATTACCTATCGGCGCTGGCCATGATGCATGCTTCGACGGGCAATGCCGAGGTGAAGAAACGGCTCGATTACATGATTTCCGAACTGGCACGCTGTCAGACCAAAAACGGAAACGGCTATGTAGGCGGCATTCCGCAGGGGAAAGTATTCTGGGAGCGGGTTCACAAAGGCGACATCGATGGCAGTAGCTTCGGACTGAACAATACGTGGGTACCGCTTTACAACATCCACAAGCTGTTCGCGGGGCTGCGCGATGCCTATGAATACGCGGGAAATGCGCAGGCGAAACAGGTGCTGATCGGCTTGGGCGACTGGTTCATCGACCTCATCAAACCCCTTTCCGACGAGCAGATTCAACAGGTACTCCGGACCGAACATGGCGGTATTAACGAGACCTTCGCTGACCTGTACATCCTGACCAAAGATAAAAAATACCTCGAAACGGCTCAACGACTATCGCACCGGGCACTGCTGAATCCGCTGATTGATAAGCAGGATAAACTGACCGGACTTCATGCCAACACGCAGATTCCGAAAGTTATCGGGTATGAAAAAATTGCCAGCCTCACCGGTAAAACCGATTGGTCGGATGCTGCTGAGTTTTTCTGGCAAACCGTGGCGCAGAAGCGGAGCGTAGCATTCGGGGGCAACAGCGTGCGGGAGCATTTCAACCCAACGAACGATTTCATTTCCATGCTGAAATCGAATCAGGGCCCCGAAACCTGCAATTCGTTTAACATGCTGCGGCTAAGCAAAGCCCTGTTTTTGGATAAGAATGATCCTGGTTATCTGGACTTTTACGAACGGACGCTCTACAACCACATCCTATCGACGCAGCACCCGGAGAAAGGTGGTTTTGTGTACTTCACACCCATCCGCCCGAATCACTACCGGGTGTATTCGCAGCCGGAAACCAGCATGTGGTGCTGCGTGGGGTCGGGGCTAGAAAATCACACCAAATACGGTGAACTGATTTACAGCCATTCGGCCAATGATCTGTTCGTCAATCTGTTTATCTCGTCTACGCTGAATTGGCCGGATAAGAAAATCCAGCTGGTGCAGAAAACGGAGTTCCCGAACCAGAACCAGTCTGACATGACGCTGAAACTGGCTAGGCCCCAGACCTTTGGACTAAACATCCGGCAGCCGAAATGGGCGGAAAATTTTACGGTTCTGGTCAACGGAGAAGCGCAGAAAATGGACAGTAAACCCTCCGGCTACGTAACGGTTAACCGAAAGTGGAAAACGGGTGATAAACTGACCGTTCGGTTCACAACGTCCACGCAATTGGAATACCTGCCCGATGGCTCCAACTGGGCTGCTTTTGTGCATGGTCCGATTGTTTTAGCCGCCAAGACATCGACTAAGGATCTGGATGGACTGTTTGCCGACGATAGCCGTATGGGTCACGAAACGCACGGCCCGCTTTACCCGCTCGACAAGGCGTACGCACTGATCGGTAATCCCGATACGTATCGGTCCCGAATCAAACCGGTCGATAGGTTGACGTTCCAACTGGATTCGCTGACACTGCAACCGTTCTACGCCATCCACGACGCCCGCTACCAGATGTATTTTCAGACCTTTACGCAGGCGGCCTACGATGAGCAGAAAGCGCGGATGAAGGAACTGGAAGCTACGGCTCTGGCGCTTGACGCGAAAACGGTCGACAAGATCAACTGTGGGGAGCAGCAACCCGAAGTCGATCACGCATTCAAAGGTGAGAAAACAGACTCGGGCTACGATGATGAGCGTTTCTGGCGTCGTACTCGTTCGGCAATGTCATATGAATTGCAAAATAAGGACAAGACCGGTAAATTTCTTGACATCAGTGCTTTAGACCCTATACGTACAACAGATGTCAGCTTTCTAATAAATGATAAGCCCGCTGAACCAATTGCTGCTGACGGGAAAACTATTCGGCTAAAAGCGGTCGATGACGCAGTAATGACGCTAAAAATTATCGCTAATGACGGGAAACCAACTCCACGGTTTTCGCAGATAAGGCTGATTAATCAGAATTAAAGAACGTTGATTATAAGCAAAACTTGATGCTAAACTAAAAAGTGTCAAATTGACACAGTTAGTGGTGGAGTGCTGTTTTACGACAGGATTAACAGGATGTATCGGACGAAAAAATACATTCTGTTAATTCTGTAAATCCTGTCGAAGAAAAATTTAAAAATGTATGAAAAAATCAACTGTAAAATGGCTCCTGGGATTGTTCATTCTGTTCATCGGCGAGGTGGCGCAGGCGCAATCAAACTTCAGTAGCAAGGTCATTGGAATAGGTGTAGTCGTTGCCGACCTCGACCGCTCGCTGGACTTTTACGTGAACGGCATCGGCATGGTCAAAACAGGCAGCTTTACAATCAATGAAGACTTCGGCAAGCGCTCCGGCCTGACGAATGGCGTACCGGTGAATGTCACGATGCTAAAGCTGGAAAACAGCCCCGACGCTACAGACTGGAAGCTGATGAGCTTTGGTAGCAAACCTTCTCATCCGAAACCAAAATACATTCAGGACGATACAGGGATGCAGTACATTACCCTTCAGGTGAAAGCCCTGAAACCCATTATCGACCGGCTCAAACAAATGAACGTGCCATTTCTGGGTAGTACGCCAACGCCCCTGAATGCCAAATCGCACTTCGTATTTGTGCAGGACCCCGACGGAACATTCATTGAGCTGATTGGACCGTTGGAGTGATCGAATAAACAACTATATGAAAGCTATTCTACTTCGGTCTGGTTTGCTGTCACTTCTTTTGATGCTGATCCAATTTTCAGTAATCGCCCAGTCCGCCCACAATCCTATCATTCATGCTGACGTACCCGATTTGTCGATGATCCGGGTAGGGAATACGTATTACATGAGTAGTACGACCATGCACATGAGTCCAGGACTGCCGATTATGAAATCAACGGACTTGGTCAACTGGAAGCTGATTGGCTACGCGTATAATACGTTGGCAGATATGGACGAGCTGAACCTGACCAACGGCAAGAGTACCTACGGACGAGGTTCGTGGGCCAGCAGTCTACGGTACCATAACGGAACGTATTACGTTACGACGTTTGCCCAAACCACGGGGAAGACTTATATATACACGACAAAAGACATTGAAAAAGGCCCCTGGAAAGAGGTGTCTTTCAAGCCGTCGTACCACGACCACAGCCTGTTTTTCGATGATGACGGCCGGGTCTACCTGATCTACGGCGCGGGTAAGCTCCATATACTGGAACTTACCGCCGACGCTTCCGCCGTAAAGCCGGGTACCGAACGGGTCCTGATTGAGAATGCCAGTACGCCATCGGGCACGCAGGGTGGTCTGCCCGCTGAGGGTTCGCAACTGTTCAAGGTGAACGGCAAGTACTACCTTTTCAATATCACCTGGCCCAAAGGCGGTATGCGAACGGTGGTCATTCACCGGGCCGTTAACCTGGCGGGACCCTGGGAAGGGCGGGTGGCGCTTCAGGATCTGGGCGTGGCGCAGGGAGGACTGATCGATACACCCGATGGCAAATGGTACTCGTACCTGTTCCGGGATTTTGGGGGCGTAGGACGGATTCCGTACCTAGTTCCGGTTACGTGGGAAGACGGCTGGCCGGTGCTGGGTGTGAACGGGAAAGTACTAGAAACGCTTGATCTGCCCGCCAATAAAAGCCTGATTCCAGGTATTGTGGATTCCGACGAGTTTACCCGCAAAAAAGGGGAGGCCGCGCTCCCGCTGGTCTGGCAGTGGAACCATAACCCCGACAACAAACTTTGGTCCGTCAACGACCGGAAAGGGTATCTGCGACTCAAAACGGGACGGATCGATACGTCGTTTGTGCAGGCTCGCAATACCCTCACCCAACGAACCATCGGCCCCGAATCGACCGGAGCGACCGCCCTCGACGTAACGAGCCTGAAAGACGGGGACTTTGCCGGACTAAGCCTGTTGCAGAAAAACTACGGACTAATGGGCGTAAAGCGGGAAAATGGAGAAAACGCTATTGTGATGGTGAGCGCCAGTTCGGGGAAGCCGGTGGAGGTTCAGCGTGTGCCGCTTAGTCAGAAAACGGTGTATCTCAAGGCCGAATGCGATTTCAAGGACCGGAAAGATACCGCTCTGTTCTACTACAGCCTCGATAACAAAACCTGGACCCGCATCGGTGAACCGCTGAAGATGCCTTACACGCTGCCGCATTTTATGGGCTACCGGTTTGGACTCTTTACCTACGCCACCCAGCAAGCCGGTGGCTACGCCGACTTCGATTACTTCCGCATCAGCAACACGATTTCACGGACCGCACAAAACTAACGCTACCCCAAACCCTGCTTTCTGCGCCTTATGGGAAAGATTTTCACAACCGCTACGCTACTCCTGACCTTCCTGTTGCTGAGCCTGACCGGATCAGCCCAGGACAAAAACTTTTACATTTTCCTCTGTTTCGGGCAGTCCAACATGGAGGGGAACGCCAAAATTGAACCGCAGGATACGGTCAATGTGAACCCACGGTTTCAGGTAATGGAAGCCGTCGATTGCCCCGCGCTCAACCGGACGAAAGGGAATTGGTATACGGCTGTTCCGCCACTTTGCCGCTGCCGAACCGGTCTCACACCCGCCGATTATTTTGGCCGCGAATTGGTGGCGAACCTTCCCGAAAAAGTCCGGGTGGGTGTCATCAACGTCGCGGTAGGTGGCTGCAAAATCGAGCTGTTCGACAAGGATCATTACGAGGCTTACACGGTCGATGTGCCGGGGTGGATGAAGAACATGATCAAGGAGTACGACGGTAACCCCTACGGCCGACTGGTCGAGATGGCGAAACTGGCGCAGAAAGATGGCGTGATCAAAGGTATTCTGCTGCACCAGGGCGAGTCGAATACAGGCGATACGCTGTGGACGCAAAAGGTGAAAGTCGTTTATGACAACCTGATGCACGACCTGAACCTGAAACCCAAAAAAGTGCCGCTGCTGGCGGGCGAAACGGTCAACGCGGATCAGGAAGGGAAATGCGCCAGCATGAACAAAATCATTGCCACGCTCCCACAAACCATTAAAAACGCGCACGTCATCTCGTCGGCGGGCTGTACGGATTCTGCCGATAATTTGCACTTCAATGCCGCTGGCTATCGGGAATTAGGAAAACGCTATGCCGCAACTATGCTGAATTTGTTGGGCCATAAAATGGCCCAGTGAATTCCAACATTTTCTGTCATCCCGACGCAGGAGGGATCTTCTGTAAATGGGTATTTTATTGGCTACATCCGAAGATCCCTCCTGCCGTCGGGATGACAGAAAACAAGTTAGAAATCGCCGTTTAAAGGTAAAATAGCATCTCCTGAAAATGAGTAATCTACTTCGATCTAAAGCACCATTAAAAAACGCCAGGACTGCTTTTTTAAGCTTATTAATTGCTTGTCCGCTAGTCGTAAAATCGCAGGAAATCATGCCTTTGTATCCGGGTGCTATTCCGAACGAAAAGGCGACAAGCGTGCAGGAAACCTACACGTCGGGGATGTACAAAAACGTCTCGAAACCCACGCTGGAAGTGTATTTGCCCGCCAAAGAAAAGGCTACGGGTACGGCGGTCGTTATCATTCCTGGTGGAGGGTATGGGGTGGTGGTGTATCAGGGTGAGGGTATAAGCATCGCCAAGGCTTTTGCCGAAAAAGGGGTGACCGCGTTCATTCTAAAATACCGTCTGCCCAGCGATGCCATCATGCCCGACAAGAAAATCGGTCCCTTGCAGGATGCGCAGCAGGCCATAAAGGTGGTACGCGAAAATGCCGAAAAATGGAATGTCGACAAAGCCAGGATTGGCGTCATCGGATTTTCGGCGGGGGGGCATCTGGCATCTACGGCAGCTACGCATTTTGAAAAATCATACATCGAAAACGGCCAGAATACCAGTCTTCGTCCTGATTTTCAAATTCTGGTGTATCCGGTTATCAGTATGCAGGACAGCCTGACGCACGGGGGCTCGCACGACAACTTGCTGGGTAAAAATCCGTCGCGGCAGGACGTCGAGCTATTTTCGAACGAGTTGCAGGTTCGGGCCAATACGCCACCCACCTACCTGACCCACGCGGCCGACGACAAACTGGTCGATGTTGACAACAGCATTGTTTATTTCGAAAAACTGAGACATCTGAAGGTGCCAGTTGAAATGCATATCTATCCCAAAGGTGATCACGGGTTTATTTTCCGTCATCCCGGTTGGATGGAGCCCCTGTTTGCCTGGATGAAACAGAATAAATGGATGAACGAGTAACCCACAGCCTAAATTCAAATGACGATGAATCATCCCTTTTTCAGGTGCTTGTTCACGGTTGGCGCCCTGCTTTGCGTTTTTAGCGCAGCTTATACGCAACCAACCCCGGCAAAAGTAGAAGGTGGTCTGGTGCAGGGAACGTCTGAAGATGGCCTGACCGTTTTCCGGGGCATCCCGTTTGCGGCCCCGCCCGTCGGGGAATTACGCTGGAAGGCTCCGCAGCCCGTCGCCAGGTGGGAGGGGGTGCGCGAAACGAAAAAATTTGCCTCTGCGCCCGTACAAGGGGGTAATCCACCATCGGGAAAAAGTGAAGATTGCCTGTACCTGAATGTGTGGAGTCCGGCGAAATCGGCTGGTGAACGTCTGCCGGTGCTGGTCTGGATTTACGGGGGTGGGTTCAGCTTCGGCGCTACGTCGGAACCGAGCTACAGCGGGGAGAACCTAGCGAAGAAAGGCGTTGTGCTGGTCAGCATTGCCTACCGGGTTGGTCCGCTTGGCTTTCTGGCGCACCCGGAATTAAGCAACGAAACTGCGCAGCACGTCTCCGGAAATTACGGGCTGCTCGACATGATCGCCGGTCTTCAATGGGTCCAGAAAAATATTGCCGCGTTCGGGGGCGATCCGGGCAAAGTAACCATTTTCGGCGAGTCGGCGGGGGGCATTGCCGTTAGTATGCTTTGTGCTTCTCCGCTGGCGAAAGGGCTATTTCACGGAGCGATTTCGCAGAGCGGAGGTTCGTTCGGCCCATCCCGACCGACGACGTATCCGGGCGAGAACATGAAGAGTCTTCGTCAGGCCGAAAAGGAAGGTGAAGCCTATGCCCAGAAAGCTGGCGCGTCGTCGCTGGTGGAGTTGCGCAAAATGGATGCCGATAAACTGCCGGGCGGCTGGGGCGTGGGCTCGGCCTGGCCCATTGTCGATGGCTACGTCGTTCCAGACGATCAGTCCAAGCTGTACGAAGCCGGAAAATATAACCACGTACCGGTGTTGGTCGGCTATAATTCTGACGAAGGAGCCAGCTTTAGCCCGCCAAAAACCCCGCAGGAATACATCGAGAGTACTAAAAAGCGGTACGGAAAATTTGCTGATGATCTGCTGAAAGCGTATCCGGTTGGGGAAAGCAACGTACCGAAAACCGCCCGGGATCTGATGCGCGACGCGGCCTTTGGCTGGCAGACCTGGAGTTGGGCCAGACTTCAGGCCAAAACCAGCAAGGCGAAGGTGTTCTACTACTATTTCGACCAGCATCCCGACTACCCCGCCGATTCACCCAAAGCGGGGTCCGGCTCAGGACATGGTCTGGAGGTTTCGTACGTATTCGAACATCTCAACCCGTCGAATCCGCAAACGACCAAAACCGATCTGGCGATTTCGAATGCGATGGGTACCTACTGGACCAATTTTGCCAAATACGGCGACCCCAATGGCAAGGGCGTTCCAAAGTGGCCGGTTTTTAGCCAGGCTAGCCCCACGGTGTTGTATTTCAGTCAGACACCGCACACCGGCCCGGTTCCCGATGCCGCATCTCTGGAGGTGCTGAACCGGTATTTCGAGTGGCGACGCACCCCCGAAGGCGAAGCCTGGGCCAAGTAATCACGTAGTAATCCTAAACCCATGTTAACGCAAACCCTCTCCTTAAACCGCTTCCGACTCCTCTTGTGGGGGCTGGTTTGCCTGTCTGGTATCGTGCTGGCCCAGCCACCGCGCGGGCCGCTGGTGGTGTCGCCCCAGGTGAATGCCGATAAAACCGTTACGTTTCGCTACCTCGCTCCTGCCGCCAAAGAGGTGAGGCTGAGTGCGCAGTTTGAGAAGGCGCCCGTGCCGATGACCAAAGGCGATCAGGGCATCTGGAGCGTTACGGTTGGGCCCGTGAAGCCCGATATATATCCGTACAGTTTTCAGGTCGATGGTGTAACGGTCATGGACCCCGCTAACGTCGCGTTTTTTCCAAACGAGCGGTTTAAGGCCAGTCTGGTCGATGTACCGGGCGATACGCCCCTGATTCACGCTATGCGAAATGTGCCACACGGGTCGGTCAACTACGAATATTACCCGGCGCTGGAAGGCACAACCGGCTCGCTGGTGGTGTACACGCCACCGGGCTACGACCAGAATCCAACCAAAAAGTATCCGGTTTTCTACCTCATCAGTGGCACGACCGACACGGAAGAAACCTTCTTTAAAGTGGGCAGAACCAACCTGATTCTAGATAATATGATTGCAGAAGGCAAAGCGAAACCCATGATCATCGTCATGCCCTACGGAAATATTGCCGCCCGCGTTGCCGAGCAGAAAGGAGGGAGCAAACCCGCCGATCCAACCGTACGCGACGGGGCCGATGCCGTAAAACGGGCCAACGATTTTGCGACGGATCTGGTGAGTCACGTCATACCGTATGTCGAGAAATCATACCGCACGCTGAGCAACCGAGACAATCGGGCCATTGGCGGCTTCTCGCGCGGGGGCGGTCAGACACTACGTACGGCCTTTGGCAACATGGACAAGTTCGCATGGGTATGCAGCTACAGTTCGTATCTGTCGCCCACCGAAATGGATCGGAGCTTTCCGCAGATTGGCAGTAACCCCGACAACACGAACAAGCAACTGAAACTGCTGTGGGTGAGCGTCGGCAGCGACGATTTTCTGTACAAAGGTACCGTTGAATTTATGGATTACCTGAAAGCGAAGAAGGTGAACTACAAAAGCTTGATCACCGACGGCGGTCACACTTGGATGAATGTCAAGAAGTACGTTGCCGAAACCACCCCTTTACTCTTTCAATAGCCATGACTTTTTTGTCATCCTGAGGAACGAAGGATCTTCGGGTGAAAACAATATCTGCCAGCTACAGAAGATCCCTCGTTCCTCGGGATGACAAAAAAAAAGCTTAACCGAATGGATTGCCAAGATATGTCATTCGAAAAACTAAGCCCTTGCCATGAAACCTATCAACTACCTCTTATACACGTTGCTTTTTTCAGCCAGTACGGTTTTAGCCCAGCGCCCGCCCGCTATCAGCTCGCCCGATGTGCATCCCGACCATAGCGTCACGTTTCGATATTTCTCGCGTAATGCCCAGAAGGTGACCCTGAACGGCGAATTTCTGAAAGCCCCGGTCGCGCTGACGAAAGATACGTCGGGCATCTGGAGCGTTACGGTACCGCCCATTAAACCAGATATTTATCCGTATAGCTTTCGGGTAGATAGCGTGGAAACGGCCGATCCCAACAACACGTATATTTTCGCCAACGAACGCTTCAAACGGAGCATTGTCGATGTCCCCGGCGATCAGCCGCTGATTCATTCGCTTCAGAACGTACCGCACGGCAAAATCAGTTACCGGACCTACCAATCCTCGACGCTGGGGCGGCCTCGTAATCTACTGATCTATACGCCACCCGGTTTCAATCCGAATGGTAAAACCAAATACCCTGTGCTTTATCTGATTCACGGTGGTTCCGACACGGAAGAAACCTGGACCAAAGTAGGTCGTGCCAACCTGATTGCGGACAATTTAATCGCGCAGGGCAAAGCCAAACCCATGCTGATTGTGATGCCCTACGGCAACGTGCGTCCGAGCCCAATGGCTGATTTTACCCAGGATATGGTGAAGGACATTGTGCCGTTCGTGGAGGCCAACTACCCGGTGGTGAAAGACAGCAAAAGCCGGGCGGTGGCCGGTTTCTCGGTGGGCGGTGGCCAGACGCTGAACATCGGCCTGACCAATCCTTCCACCTTCGCCTACGTGTGTTCCTACGCGCCCTACACGGCTACCGACGAGTTCAAAAAGAACTTCACCGACTGGTCGCCCAACGCCGACCAGATGAATAAACAATTGAAACTGTTTACTATCAGCGTCGGGACCGAGGATTTTTTGTATGAGCCGGTGAAGCAAAACATCGCCATGTTCAAGGAGAAAGGCCTCAAACCCGACGCCCAGATCGTACCCGGCGGCCACACCTGGATGAACTGCAAGCTGTACTTAGCCACGACCTTACCGCAGCTTTTCAAATAAATGGAACGCTCCTGTTGCCGTCTTTTTATCAGGATTTTTTGTCATGGCACCGGCCACCCGGCCCGACGCAGGAGGGATCTTCGGGTGAGGAGAATTTCGTATGCCGTGCGAAGATCCTTCCTTTCGTCGGGCCGGGTGGCCGGTGCCATGACAAAAAAACCGATTTATGATAGTATAAACATTTGATATTCAATGTACCGATTCCTTACTGATCAAACCAAAACCCTTACCAAAATGACAAAGAAAACAGTAGCCGCGCTAGTGATAGCTGCTCTAACCAGCGCAACCAGTTTTGCGCAGACCAACCAGACGGTAGCGGAGGACTTCAAACCCTCCACGCTCAACCAGCCGGGGCAGGAGTACCCGCAGGTAAACTCCCAGGGGTACGCCCGCTTCCGCATCAAGGCACCCAAAGCCGACAGCGTGCGTGTAAGCTTGGGCCTGGGCGGACGCGGGGGAACGATCCTCACTAAAGGCGACGACGGTTTCTGGACCGGGACGACGGCTGGCCCGATGGACGAAGGATTTCATTATTACAACGTAACCATCGACGGCGGGAAGTTCAACGACCCCGGTGCGCTGAATTATTACGGTTCCATTCGGTGGGAGAGTGGCATCGAGATTCCGGCACACGATCAGGACTTTTACGCGCTGAAAGCGGTACCGCACGGTAATGTTCAGCAGATTCTGTTTCCGTCGAAAAGCACCAACACATCGCGCCGGGCTTTCGTCTACACGCCACCGGGTTACGAGAAAGACAAGTCGAAAAAGTATCCGGTGTTGTATCTGCAACACGGCTGGGGCGAGGACGAAACCGCCTGGAGCAACCAGGGCCACGCGAACCTGATCATGGACAACCTGATCGCCGAAGGGAAAACGAAGCCGTTTATTATCGTGATGACCTACGGCATGACTAACGAGGTGAAATTCGGCAAGATCCGGGAGTTCAAAATCGATCCGTTTCAGACGGTTTTGGTCGATGAGCTGATTCCGTACGTGGATGTCAACTTCCGTACGCTCACCAACCGCGACAACCGGGCGATGGCGGGGCTGTCGATGGGTGGCATGGAAACCAAAATGATTACACTCAACAAGCCGGAGACGTTCGGGTATTATGGCCTGCTCAGCGGTGGTGTCTATGCACCCGAAGACCTGAAAGACAAAGCTAAACCGAAGCTCGTTTTCATTAGCTGTGGCAGCAAAGAACGGCCCGACGGTGTCCAGAAAGCGGCTACCGATCTGAAAGCCGCTGGCTACAACGCCGTGTCGTACGTTTCCGACAAAACCGCTCACGAGTTTCTGACCTGGCGCCGAAGTCTGCACGAACTGGCTCCGCTGCTGTTTAACTAGCTTTTATTCCTGACAGGATTTACAGGATTGACATGATTTTTTTACTGCTCTACTTTTTTGTCGCGTGTTTCCACTCTCCGGCGTCAAAGTTGACATACAAAAGAGTAAATGATTGATATAAAACGTTTTACGAAGAAAAAATCATGTTAATCCTGTAAATCCTGTCAAAAAAACTTCCACAATATGAAGAAAAGTATATTACTGAAATGGTCGTGTGTTGCGCTGACTGTGGTGCTGAGCACGGCAATCTATGCTCAGCCGAGTGACAAAGAAATGCCGAAAGGCTTCGACCAGGTGCGCGCGGGGATCCCTGCCGGAAAACTCGACTCGGTTCAGTATGCTTCGAAAACCGTAGGCTCAACCCGCAAAGCCCTGATTTATACTCCACCGGGTTATTCCAAAAAGAAAAAATATCCGGTGCTGTACCTTCTACACGGAATTGGTGGCGATGACAAAGAATGGCTCCGGGGCGGGAATCCGCAGATCATTCTGGACAATCTGTACGCCGACAAAAAATTAGAGCCGATGATCGTGGTGATGCCGAACGGGCGGGCCATGAAAGACGACCGTGCCATTGGCAACATCTTCGACAAAGACAAAGTGGAAGCATTCGCGACGTTTGAGAAAGACTTGCTGAACGACCTTATTCCGTTTGTCGAGAAAAAGTATGCGACGTTGACAGACCGCGACCACCGGGCCATTGCCGGGCTGTCGATGGGCGGGGGGCAATCCCTGAATTTTGGACTGGGCAATCTGGACAAGTTTGCGTGGGTGGGCGGATTTTCGTCGGCCCCAAATACCAAACGACCGGAAGAGCTGGTTCCCAACCCGGAAGAGGCTAAAAAGAAGCTGAAACTGCTGTGGATTTCGTGTGGCGACAACGACGGACTGATCACGTTCAGCAAACGGACGCACGATTATCTGTACGAGAAAAACGTTCCGCACGTCTACTACGTCGAACCCGGTGTTCACGACTTCAAAGTCTGGAAAAACGGGCTGTACATGTTCTCGCAGTTTCTGTTCAAACCCGTTGATACGACCAAACTCACCCAGTATACGATTCTAGGAACGCCAGCCGCCACGAACGTGCGGAACGCCAAATACCCGCAGATTCTGCCCGACAACCGGGTTGTGTTTCGGGTGAAAGCACCCAACGCCCAGAAAGTGCAGATTGATCTGGGGAAGAAGTATGACATGGTGAAAGACACTGCCGGTTTCTGGAACGCAACGACCGATTCAATCAGCCGGGGAATTCATTACTACTCTCTTTTGATCGACGATGTAGCAGTAGCCGATCCGGCCAGCGAAACGTTTTACGGCATGAGTCGGATGGCCAGCGGCATCGAAATTCCGGATCGGGAAGGGGGTTATTACGCCATGAAAGACGTACCGCACGGCGATATTCGGATCAAGCGTTATCTGTCGAAAGCCTCGAACACCTGGCGGGAAATGTACGTCTACACGCCACCCGGTTACGATGCTAATCCGTCGGAAAAATATCCGGTGCTATACCTCCTGCACGGGGGCGGGGAAGACCAGCGAGGTTGGGCCACGCAGGGCAAAACGGACCTGATATTGGACAACCTGATTGCCGAGAAAAAAGCGAAGCCTATGCTGATTGTGATGCTGGATGGGAACATGGGCAATACGGGTGGGCTAGCCGGATTCAATGAAAATGCCCTTCGTGCGTTCGAAAATGAGTTGAAACAAGGGGCGATTCCGTTTGTCGAAAGTAACTTCCGCGTGCAGGCTGATGCTAAAAATCGGGCGTTGGCGGGCTTGTCGATGGGAGGCTTGCAGACGTTATACGCTGGTATCAAAAACACCAATCAGTTTTCGTCGTTGGGCGTGTTCAGTTCGGGCTGGTGGGCCAATAACCCCAAGCTGTCGGATCCGCAATACGCCTTCATGAAAGACAACGCCAGCACGATCAACAGTAACCTCAAAAACTTCTGGATTTCGCAGGGCGGCAAGGAAGACATTGCCCATCAGAACTGCCAGATCATGATGAAGAAGTTTGACGACATGGGCATCAAATACACCTACAGCGAATATCCCGGTGGGCACACCTGGCCGGTCTGGCGACACGACCTGTATATGTTCACGCCTTTGCTGTTCAAATAAGACTGACGCGCCTGTTCATTTTTGTCATCCCGACGTAGGAGGGATCTTCGGTAGCTAGTAATTGTTGTTATCACCCGAAGATCCTTCCTATCGTCAGGATGACAAAGAAAGAATCCTCTGCCTCATACTCAACCGATAAAACGATTCATCATGATAACCCAAAAAACCATCCTGACGCTCGGCGCAGCTGTGTTTACGCTAGCCAGCTTTACAACCGAGCCAGGTACGAGTTTGGAGCCAGCAATTCCATCGCTGAAAGATACGTTCAGGAAAGACTTCGGTATCGGAACGGCGCTAAACGTTGCCCAGATCGAAGAGCGGGACCCGAAGACGACGGAATTTATTGCCCAACAGTTCAACATGGCAACCCCCGAAAACGTCATGAAGTCGGCGCTCCTACACCCGAAATGGGATACCTACACTTTTGAGATGGGGGACAAACTAATTGATTTCGGAAAGAAGCACAACATCAAAATAAATGGGCATACCCTGATTTGGCATAGCCAGTTACCGGCTTTTGTTCGCGGGATTCACAGTCAGGATTCAATTCGAACGTTCTTTACAGAGCACATCAAAACGGTAGCTGGTCATTATCGCGGTAAAGTATTCTCGTGGGATGTCGTCAACGAAGCGCTCAATGAAGATGGGACGCTGCGGAAGTCGGTGTTTCTGCAACATCTGGGCGAAAACTACATTACCGATGCGTTCCGGCTCGCTCAGGAGGCCTCGCCCGGAACGGAACTGTATTATAACGACTACAACAACGAGCAGCCCGCCAAACGGGCCGGTTGTATCGCTATTATCAAGAAGATCAAAGACGCCGGTGTACGCATCGATGGCGTAGGCATTCAGGGACACTGGCACGTCGGACGAGTACCGCTGAAAGACATTGAGGAAAGCATCAATCAGTACGCAGCTCTGGGTTTGAAAGTGATGTTTACGGAGTTGGATCTCGAAGTATTGCCCCGAAATTTTCAGGGAGCCGATGTCGGCCAGCGCATGACAGCCAACGCCACATCCAACCCGTACCCCAACGCCTTGCCCGATAGCGTACAGCACCAACTAGCCGCTGATTATGAAGCTCTTTTTAAGTTGTTTCTTAAACACAAAAACAACGTTTCGCGCGTAACATTCTGGGGTGTAAACGATGGTGATAGCTGGCTGAACAACTGGCCAATCCGGGGTCGAACCAGCTATCCATTACTGTTTGATCGGAATGACAAGCCCAAACCAGCTTTTTATAAGGTAGTAGCGCTGGCAAAGTAAGCTTAGCTCAACAAGCAGCATCTTCGGTAATTGTGATAATACATGCTACCGAAGATGCTTCCTATGTCAGCATGACAAAAATGCTCGCTTGTTCCACAAAAAGCGAATAGTGAAAAAGGATTGATGAGTAAACTAAACAATAAAATGACATACCAATCTCTTCTACAACGTTCCTATAAAACCTTCACGCTAGCTGCCTTAGTCGGTGGATCACTGACTGCTCTGGCCCAAACCAATGGCGGTAAAAACCCGATTTCTCAACCTCTGGTATCGCACATTTACACGGCTGACCCGTCGGCCCACGTTTTTAACGGCAAAATATACATTTATCCGTCGCACGACATCGATGCGAAGGACGTAAAGGAAGATGATGAGGGTGGGCACTTTGCCATGCGCGATTATCACGTTTTGTCGATGGATAAAATTGGCGGTCCGGTTAAAGACAACGGCGTCGCACTAGACCTCAAGGATGTTCCTTGGGCGGGGCGTCAGTTGTGGGCTCCCGACGCGACTTATAAAAACGGCACGTACTACCTATTCTTCCCAGCTAAGGACAAACAGGATATTTTCCGTATTGGCGTAGCAACCAGCAAAAATCCGACCGGACCGTTCAAAGCTGAACCCGAACCAATCAAGGGTAGCTACAGCATCGACCCGACCGTGTTTCAGGATACCGACGGCAAAGCCTATTTGTATTTCGGGGGTATCTGGGGCGGTCAGTTGCAGCGATGGGATGGCAACCAGTACAACGCGAGTGGGGCTTTGAAAAAGAAAGACGAGGTTGCCTACCTACCCCGCGTGGCCCGGCTGAGCGACGATATGAAGTCGTTTGCGGAACCCGTTCGGGAGATCCAACTGCTGGATGAGGCTGGCAAACCGTTTCTGGAAAAAGACAATGACAAACGCTTTTTCGAAGCGGCCTGGATTCACAAGTACAACGGCAAATACTACTTCTCGTATTCGACCGGCGACACGCACAACCTCTGCTACGCCATCGGCGATAATCCTTACGGACCTTTTACGTATAAAGGCATCGTGCTAAAGCCAGTCCTAGGCTGGACGAATCACCATTCTATTGTTCAGGTAGGACCTAAATGGTATCTATTCTACCACGATGTGCAGCTCTCCGGCAAAACGCACCTCCGGAATGTGAAAGTGACGGAACTGACGCACAATGCGGATGGGACGATCAAAACGATTGATGCGTATAAATAACTGTTTAACAGGATTAACAGGATTTTTTGCTTCGACAAATCACATTAATTCTGCAAAGTTGACGGACAAGTTTACAGCGTTGCTTCTTCAATTGAATACATCCTGTTAATCCGCCCGGCGGCCCGGCTATAAATCCTGTCAAAAAGAAACTCAATTTCATGAAAAAGCTGATACCGTATTCCCTTATAGCCTTGTCGGTCGCGTTCGTTGCGCCGGAGAAAGGGCTGAAAGATTATTACAAGAATTACTTTCCGATTGGCGTGGCCGTCAACCCGCGCATGATCCAGCCGGGACCGGACGCAGAGTTGATCAAAGCCCAATTCAACAGCATGACGCCCGAAAACGCCATGAAAATGGGGCCGATTCACCCGGAGGAGGACCGCTACAACTGGAAAGATGCTGATGCTATTGCCGAGTTTGCCCAGCAGAACAACATCAAACTGCGGGGGCATACGCTTTGTTGGCATAACCAGACGCCCCGCTGGCTTTTCACCGATGCCGAGGGCAAAACCGTGAGCCGGGATGTGTTGCTGGCGCGTCTGAAAAAACACATTTCCGACGTCATGGGACACTACAAAGGCAAGCTTTACGCCTGGGATGTAGTTAACGAAGCGGTTCCCGACACCGGAACGAGCATTTACCGGAAATCGAAATTTTACGAAATCATTGGGGAAGATTACATCGAAAAAGCGTTTCAGTATGCCCACGAAGCGGACCCGTCAGCGCAGTTGTTTTACAACGACTACAACACCGAAAATGCGACTAAGCGGGAGAAGATTTACCAGTTGCTCAAGAAGCTGAAGGCAAAGGGCATACCTGTCAACGGGGTGGGTTTACAGGCCCACTGGTCCATTTACGAACCGACGAAGCAGGAACTGGAAGAATCTATCAACAAGTTTGCGAGCCTAGGGCTGAAAATTCAGTTTACGGAGGTCGATGTTTCGGTCTATCCCAAAGAGCACGAGCGCCGGGAGCGTCGCGATACGGATAAAAGCGAGTACACGCCGGAAATGGTCGATAAGCAGGCGGCTCATTACAAGATGCTGTTCGAGGTATTCCGCAAGCACCGCGACAAAATCACTGGCGTCACGTTCTGGAACCTGACTGATAAATATTCCTGGCTGGACAACTTCCCGGTGCCGGGCCGCAAGGACTATCCATTGCTGTTCGATCAGAATGGCAAGCCGAAGAAAGCTTACGAAAGCGTCGTGAAATTTT
The DNA here is from genome assembly GCF_021233055.1 of Spirosoma oryzicola. Classification (NCBI taxonomy): domain Bacteria; kingdom Pseudomonadati; phylum Bacteroidota; class Cytophagia; order Cytophagales; family Cytophagaceae; genus Spirosoma; species Spirosoma oryzicola. The sequence continues at coordinate 66,138 of NZ_CP089542.1, forward strand.
AACGAACAAAACCGTGACTGCATTGGCGGCAGTCATGATGGTGTAGTCAAAATGACTAATACCACTAAGTAATTTTTACTCAGTTATCTGTAAAGGGGTTGGCATAATTGCATCAGTTTCTTGAAAACCGATACGATTATGCTAACCCCTTCGTATTCATTGCTTATGGGTTGCCAATGCTTCTAATTAACGCGAGTTAACTGGATTTCATAACAGTAAGTCTACATATGACAAGTTTCAACTAGCGAAAATTAATGCGGTTCTAATAAACATTATCAATAACCTACTGGTTGCAGGGGGTAAGCATAAATACTTATTACCTATGGATGATTTGCAAGAAAACGAACCGTATTTTTCGGACGGTCGACATAATCGATTTCAGCAACTTTTCCTCCAATACATTCGACGAGTTAGGGAAGCTTACCACTTGGATGTTAATACCCAAAGAGAGGTAGAAAAATTGGAGCAATTAGTAAGGAGCAGTAGCAAGGGACGTTAACAAAATAGTCTATTAAGCTGGTGAAACATCTGTTGTCAGCCAGCTGAACTTGAGTTCAGCCATACAATAGGTTTGTTTGTCTGTGATCTCCCGATTTGTTACTAACCGACTCTTGCTCTTTCTCTACGGATGCTGCTACCGAGTTGTAAGAGTCATTATTTCATCAACACCCTATGGCGAAACTTACAGTATTGATGAAATAACGCTTTACAGGATTCGGAATGTTCGATAGTGTCGTGGGTCTTGTCTATGTACACTGAGCGGACAGCTGATTCTTATGGAGTTACTTTTGCCATCTCCCAGATTACTTGACCATTCAATACACCTTGACAAGCCTTGATCTTTCCGTGCGTGTCCCGTAGAAAAACTCCTGTCGTCACGTAATCCGTAAAGCGAATGGTATCAGAGCCGACTGGATATGCATCAATGCCCATTGTCCAGGTAGAGCCTTTCTGTACCAGGTGGTTGCCTTGCTGTGTCAGATGGATAAGTTCATCGTTCCGCTTATAGACCCCTTCATATTCTGCTAATTGATTTGACTCAACGGGTAGCGGTTCTATTGCTTTAAGTAACACATTTGGCCATTGATAAACTTGGGCTACGCTGCGAACTATTTCGTTGATGATGCCTGTACCATCGTTCTCATTGACCATAACAACAACGCCGTTCCCTTCATGCACACTGCCGATAAACATACTCACGTAACCAGCGTTCTGACCTGAGTGAAAAAAGTATTGATCAGATTGTCCATCGGTACGTTGAGTTAGAAAGAAGCCTAATCCCATATCCGTGCTGTCCAATGCCATCCGATCTACACTGTACCCCGAATGGCCAAAAATATTGTAGGATTGGGGTTGCAGCATGGCTCGGGCTATCGATTGAGAAAGAATCGTTGATTTTCCCTGATAAGCACGCTGAAGCTCAATCAGGAGTTTGGCCAGGTCCGTTGGGGTAGTGTATAAACCCGCAGCGGCTTGTTGTGGGTAGACGTATGGTTTTCCTTTGAACCAATTTTGTCGGCAGGCAGCCTGATCTTTATAGCGAGCCGGTAATGGTTGTTCAAACGTGCTATGCGTCATCCCTAACCGAGTAAATACGGTTTGACGCACAAAGTCGGCGTAAGGCTTTTTGGTCTGATCCATAACGGCCAATTGGGCAATCATCACACCCCCTCCCGAATAGCGCCACTGACTTCCGGGCAGAAAGTTGATGTCAACGCGCCGGGACTGCGCAATCGAATCGCCATTGACAATTTGAACTACAGTTGGAAAAGGGTCTTCAGGTTGAATTCCCCAAAAACCGTGCTGCGTTGCCCCAGCGGTGTGGCTCAATAGGTGGCGAAGTGTCACAGGCCGTTGCTGGGTAAACTCATTTTCCGCTATTTGCCAAGAGGTTAAGTAGCGATTGATGGGTGTGTCCAAAGCTAGCTTGCCTTGCTCAACTAATTGTAAAGCTGCCAGGGCAGCAACTGGTTTACTGATCGACCCCGCCGAAAAAAGCGTTTCCGGAGTTACCGGAATCCGACGAAGCGTGTCGGCCCATCCATACCCCTTAGCCCAGGCTAGCTTACCTTGATGAACGACAGCGATACTAACACCCGGAATTTTGTAAGCAGACATGCGCTCGCGAATCGTCCACTTCGTTTGGCCGACAACTGGAATGTAAGTGGTGAGTCCTTCTTCGACGGCCTTTTGCCGGGGATCAAGCTTTTGCCCAAAACAATAAGTGCTTGCCAGCAGCGCAAGCCAAAACCATGCTTTCATAGATTTTTTTCCCAAACATGATTACATTATTGGTTTGGATCGTCCCATCGGGTAGTTTGGTACTCCTTTAAATAAGCACTTGGAGATCGTCCCGTCTGTTCCCTGAAGACCCGGTTGAAAGTTGTCTTCGAACCGAACCCGGCTTCTAAAGCGATGCCCAGTAGACTAAATTGTTCTGCTTCGCCCCGGTGCAAACGGCGCTTGATATCTTTAACACGCAGTTCATTCAAGTAGTCCGATAACGATTTTCCCAGTCCGGCATTGATGGTTAAGGAAACTGTGTTGGCAGGTAGACCTACCTGATGGGCAAGCCGATCCAAAGTCAAGTCAGGGTCCCGATAAAGCTTGTCCTCCTCCAGGGCTTTAACGATACGCTCCAGGTAGCTTTCTGAAACAGGAATAGCCGGCTTTACTTTGCTAGCCGGTTTTGACCGACCACGTACCAAAGCAAGTAAAGCAATCCAATAAGTAATAACAGGCAAAACAAATTCGGTTAGATAAAACTTAGGATGCCGTGCTGGCAAATACCATTGATTAACAAGAGGATCAACGACAGCCACAACATAGAAGCTGGCCAAACCAAACAGGGGCCGACGATACCAGCGGAATTGATCTTGCTTGATTGGTAAAAGACTCAAGCTTAACCCAATGTAAACGAACATGGACAAACACATGCCGTAATAGTCAATATAGCGAGTATAGGGCTTGTGTATCGTCTTCCAGAACCAGGTTTTGTATTCGAGCGAATGGAAGCTGACGAATACAAAGAAAGCTACTTGTATTAGCATGGGGACTAAATGCCAACCCCAGTAGCGCAGTGGTTTTTTGAGCCAAGATCGAATTGCTAAATACAGTAAGGGACCAAAGCCCCAGGAGAAAAACAAAGGGGCAAAGTACCAGCTATTGTGTTGTGCATAGATTCCGGTACGGGCCATTCCATAATCGATGACCTGCAAGGTTAATCCTAGTACGAGCCCGCCAAGCCAAAGGAAAGCGGGTTGCCTTGGCCGGAAAGTCAATAGCCACAAACCAGTAGTACAGCCTTGAACAACACAAAAAACTTGGAAAAGAACGATCCAATCCACAAACAGATTCATAGCGAGCAATACTATTTACCGCAAAAATTGGATCGCGGTTTACCTAAAGTAGCAAGTACCGATAGATTGCACAAGTATGTTTAGACCAGAACTAAATTATTTCCTGATACTTCACTTTTCCTTAGAGCCTGCTCATACTAGGGCTCTGGGATGTATACATCATTCTCGGCGTTCCAATAAGGTTTCGAAAGAAGCGAGATACTTCATACTATTATTTACTTATAAGGTAAATAATAGTATGAAATTATAAGTAGTCAGGACAATTCTACAAGCATTCGTATTGGATATATTATAGATTACGGCCCCATTTTGATAGCTATTTTTAAGTAGATTGCTCAAGTTTCACACCAACGAACGTGCTCATTATCAGCACGTTTATAACCTTTTATCTTATGAATACTCGTACACTTATACTATCTGGCAATTTCAGTACACAGCAAGTCTACAGGCTTTGCTTTATTGACGAATACAGGACTAGCCTAAGCTGTATTTTGGGAGATGGTCTAGCCTACAATTCATCCCAAAAGTGGTTCTGATTTATGTGTTTAAGGCATGTCAACATGTAAAAATACCTTTCCTACCAAAAAAATGAAAGATTATGCTTCTTCCTACCTGTAGTGTATTAGTAACGACGTACAACCGTCCAGAATCGCTTGTCCTTTGTCTGGAAAGTCTATTCCAGCAAAGCCATTTACCAACGGAGATTATTGTTTGCGATGATGGTTCGGGAGAAGCAACCCAGCAGCTTATCCAACAGCTCCAGAAACGCAGTCCTGTTCCGCTACTGCATGTGTGGCAAGCTGACCTGGGGTTTCGGCTGGCCCGGGTTCGGAACTTAGGTCTAAAAACAGCAACTTCCGAATATATTATTCAGTTGGATGGCGATGTAATTCTACATCGCCATTACGTGATCGATCATTTGCGACATGCAAAAAAGGGATTCTTTTTCTCCGGCAATCAATACCACATTCCGCATGATGTAACGCAATTGATGCTTACAAATTCGTCCGCTTCTGTTCATACTTCTCTTAAGTTGGCTAAATGGAACTGGCGTCGATTGCGCTGTTTACCCCTGCAAAAGCCGATGCTGTACTTTTATCACTGGAAAACCCATTATGAATACGTGCTAGGTAGCAACATGTCTTTCTGGCGACAGGATTTATTCCGCGTGAATGGATACGACGAACAGTTTAGCGGCTGGGGTTGGGAAGACATCGATCTGGCGTTGCGGTTGATGCAGTTAGGCTGCACACTGCGCTTCCTTCGATTCGGTGCGATTCAGTACCATCTCGATCATCCCAAGTCGTCGCGCGCTCAGGAGGATACCAATAGAATGCGCGCCTTACAGATCATTCAGGAAAAAAGATTCGCTTGTGAACAGGGTCTGTCGCAGCATACAGACTATTCAGACGCGCAAAACTTCTTAACGCATTAGGTCAGCCAAAAGCCTGTGCCCTTATAGCGGTGCAGGCTTTGTACTACTCAAGTATCATTAACTTCAATGTAGAGTCAAGAAGTACACCGTATCAGGCTGATTGTTTTGTTATAAAGCTGTTCTCCAGTGTAACAGAGCCTACGTTAAACTGATTATCATTCATAGTATGACATGATCGAATCAATTTTGTGGCTTACTTAACAGTCAAACTCGACGCATCATGTTTAGCACACCGAGTTTATAACCTTGTGCTTTCTTTGCCGCATGGACAAATCAAATGGATACGAAGACATAGCGGCTCGTTTTATCCAGAGTCGCACAAAAACCATTGGTACACCGTCAGTACAGCTCTGGGCCAGAACGCTGCCACCAAAAGCTACAGTACTGGACCTAGGCTGCGGAACGGGTCTACCTGTTTCCGAAGTGTTGATGAACGAAGGGCTGGAAGTGTATGGAATTGATGCATCGCCGACGCTGGCTCAAGCCTTTCACCTGAATTTTCCCCATTCGCCTGTTGCTTGTGAAGCTGTCGAAGAGTCTTTGTTCTTTGATCGCCAGTTTGATGCGATCATCGCCTGGGGGTTACTATTTCTTCTTACGGTTGATAGTCAACAGATTGTAATACGAAAAGTAGCGAAAGCCTTACCATCGGGTGGAAAGTTCTTGTTCACATCGCCCTCACAAGCCGTTAGTTGGAAAGATGCCCTGACGGCCTGCGAATCCAATTCGCTAGGCGCGAAAAAATACAAATCGTTATTGAGCGCTTCGGGATTACGGCTCCTTGAGGAGTTCGATGATGAGGGAGGCAACCATTACTTTAGCGCCATAAAAATTTAAAAAGCTGTCCACCAACGTCAGAAAAAATACGAATCAAGCCCATTGAAAATGACAGGTTCTTTTTACTGTTCAGTTCGTTTTTACAGGAAAAAGCTTTTCATCTACTTCTGTGCCTTGGCCAGCTACTCGACACCAACCACTGGACATTTTGTGATAAACCTCTAAACGTCTTACCTTCAAATTTACATCTCGGCCATCTACCACTAATTGCACATCGGCCAGAAAATTAACCACGGCCATCTTACCCTCGTATATGCGGATGTATTCGTGGCCCGGTACGGGCCGCACGGATTTGAAAACCAATTTTTCTTTGGCTTGCACCCCTTGCCACTGTTGGTGAGAAAAGGATATGTCGCCTTTAGGGCCAACAGCGACGAAATCATTGCAGTCAATAGGCACGTCTGGTTTTCGATGACGCATGAGTTCTCTGATTTCCTGCCTTTCTTTTGGATAGCTGGTTGTATCAATCTGAGCAAGAGCATTGCAACTGCCCAGCACGACTAGAAACAGGGTAATCAGTTTGTTCATGACAGACGATTCATTTTTGTGAGAAATTAAGTGCGTCTGTAAAAAGTACGATTTTTACAGACGCACTCGATCAAATTTTTATTATTAGGTTTTGGACTGCTATCTGTTTTGACACCCCAATTTATAAGCAGGCGTATCTTGCTCGTCTTGAGTAATTATTCTAGCGATAGCTGGTATCTTATCGATAAATTTACCCTGTTGACTTTACCATCGTATGAAGTACAGATTTGTGTCCAACGAGCTGATAGCTACTGGTGTTATCTTGTTGCTGTGGCTTGTTAGTTGTGGTCCCTTACGGGCACAAATACTCCCCGACTCAGTTGGCTGCGGAGTAATCGAGTTAACTCCACAGCAGGCTAAGTCATTCGTGCAACAGGCAAATCTGGCCCTGCAACGTAAGCAGTTGACCAATCCATCAGGGATTACGGCCATCACCTATATTCCTATTCGCCCACATATCATTAACCGGACAGATGGAACAGGTGGGTTTAGCATTGCTAGTATGAATCAGGCATTGGCAAAAACCAACCGGCACTTCCTGCTCAATGGCTACAGCATACAGTTCTTTTTTGCAGGAACCTCGCCCCATTACATTAACAACGATACCTCGAGATGGGCTACTTCATCGAACGAGCTACCCACCCCACCACCGGATTCACCCCCGTTGGCGGGGTGGGCCCCAACGTCACCTCCTTCACCGACAACCAGCTCGCCACCGGCACCCACTACTGGTACCGCATCCGCCCCTCCAACTCCGCCACCGGTAGTCTGAGCCAGACCCTCTCACTTGCTGCCTGCTCGGCTCCGCTTTACTCGCTCAAGGACGGCTGGTGGACTGATGCTACGGTGTGGTCCTGCAACCGGGTGCCCGGGCCGGGTGATGTGGTGCAGGTCAAGCACCAGTTGCAGCTACCAGCCAACTACGTAGCGACTCTACAGCGGATCGGCTTTGATCGGGGAAAGACGCTGACCTACAGCATAAACGCTCAGCTCAAACTGGGAAACCAAACACTAAAGCCTTAGCTCGTGTACAGCCAACAGGTAGCTTTCTTTTATCGAACAAAGGACCTCAGAAAATCAAGGCTAGTCGTCCAGCGAAGGTTTGGATACCGTTCGTTTGCCAGCTGTGTATGATGTGTAGTAAACATCGAATACATGTACTGCCCCTGCTGCCATTTTGCATACAGCTCGTTTTCACCGGCCGGGTATTGAGCTCGTTGCTTTTTTATAAATTGCGCAAAATCGTCAAGACTCGACAGCTGCTGAATCCTGAACTCCTGATTGGTTAACTGCTTTACCTCATGCCACAGCAACGTGGGGCTTACCTGAAAACTGGCAATCTGTAAGTTTCTAGGAGTTTCTACATCCAAAGCTACTTCTGCCGTGAAGGCGGCTGTGTCATCCATCGTTGTGAAATCCAGTTTCCAGTCTGCTTTGTCGCCCCAGTAACCGATGCTCTTTTCTTTCAGGTTCAAAACCGGCGTGTTGTATTGGAGTATGTCGGCAAAAGCACCGTTGAAAACCGAAGAAGCTTGTATGGGCATACGGTCGAGATACTGTCTGAACTCCCGCCGTAAATCAAAATTCCTGTTTTCGCCCGGTACAAGATCCGTGTAATCGGTACAAAAGTCAGAGGGGATAAACCGTTTAACACCGGCTTGTACAGCGCCATCCAGGATTCTCTTCTGCAATTCAATAATTACATCGCCTAAGCCGGCCAGGGCAGACACCACGCAATGAGCCTCTGTACTCGCTTTGGCGATGGCGTCGACGCTGTCCAGATCTACCTCCTGAACAGTAGCCCCCATTTGCTCCAGCGCTTTCACTTTTTCGGGATCAGTCGATGTTCGAACGACCGCCTGTACTGCTGCACCCCGTTGTATGAGTTCACGCGTAATTCTGTTCCCCAAATTGCCGGTTGCCCCGAACACTACGATTTTCTTTTGCATTGCTATTTTTCTATTTAAAACAATTTATCGACTGATTAGGCCAGGAAGCTCAATACCGCATCAAGCACCTGGGTAGGCTGTTCTTCGAACAAATAATGGCCACTATCCAGAATGCCAACCAGTTGTACGTCTTTAGCTACGTGAGGCAGTCCCATTTTCATGTACTGAAAACTTATGTAACTACCAATTCCTAGCACCGGCATAGCAAGCGGTTCATATACTTTGGCATCTTCGATGTCCTGTAGAAACGTTTGATACCAGGCATTAGCCGCTCGGATGCTTTCAGCATCGTTGTAAGAAGCGGCATAAATGTTTCTCTCTAAAGAAGTCATTTTACGATCGTCAATCATGACGTAGTTAAAAAGCCAGTCCAGCAAATACTGGAAGCGTCCTGGCAACAGCTGTTCCGGTAATCCTTTTACCTGATTAAATCCCATCCACCAGGCGTAGGGCCGATTCGCATCCATCTTCTCCGTAAATGTACCGGCAGGTGGGATCAGACTCATCTGTAGCATTCCCTCACTGGGATGCGAGCCGTCCAGGACAACCAGCTTTTGAGTAAATTGGGGGTAGTTAAACGCGAAGCTCATAGCGACCATTCCACCAATGTCGTGCCCCATCATGTTGACTTTTGTTAAGCCTATTTGTTGGAGCAAGGCCAAAATATCGGCAGCCATGGTTTTCTTGTCGTAGCCGGAATGAGGTTTTTCTGAGCTACCCATACCTCTGATATCAACGACAATCACGCGGTATCGTTTGGCGAGTTCTACGGCAACGGGTTGGTAGGAAAACCAGGTTTGCGGCCAGCCGGGTAGACAAACCAGAGGCTCACCCGTACCGCCTTCTACGTAATGCAACCGCACTCCGTTGACTGTTGCGTATTGATTGGTGAAGCCTGGAAAATGGGCTATCAATGCCTCGTCTGAATACAGATTTCGAGGTTCTGTTGGGTTCTTGCTAAGTTGAGTCATCGTTGTTTTTTTATGACTCAAAAGTAGGCTGGCGATGAAGGGGCAAAACTACCAAATGGTAGAGAATGACTCTTACCGGATTTTTTTCCTAATCCGGCTTAGGGCATTTGGGGTGATGCCCAGTACGGCGGCTACCTGCTTGACCGGTGCTTTCTGAATAAGTTGAGAATTTGTCAGGAAGGCCAGATAGCGTTCTTCGGCAGATAAGGTTTGAAAATTCATGATCTGGTCGATCATTCGGATGGTCGTAGCCTCCCAGATTTTCCGGCCGAACTCCTCCCAGGCAGGCACCTGGCTGTACAGAAAATCCATGTCTTTTTTATCAATCACGATTAGTCGGGTTTCGTCGATGGCGTCGATATTAAACCGGGAAGGTTTCTGAGGATGAAGGCTTGAGATTTCTGTAAAGAATTCATTTTCAAACATAACCCAGGTCGTATTCTCCTGGTCATGAAGCTCGTAAAAAAAGCGAACACCGCCGGATACAATGAAAAAGTATTGATGAGCAATTTGCCCCTTCCTTAAAATGAGCTTGCCTTTGGGAATTTGTCTTTCGCTGCATCGGGAAAGCACAAGTTGTAAATCCAGATCGTCGATCCAGACGATTCCTTTGATGAATTTTATAAATTCTTCCATTGGGGTTCTTCAAGTCCTTCTTCTAATGTGACGATTCGTAAAACGTAGAAGTACCGTTTCTTTCCTTCACACACTTGTTAACTGAGACGAGCGATTAATAAGCTTCTACAAGGTAAGCGATGGATCAAGGAAATAATTGAATGATTTGTCTTTCTATGCCAAAAGAGATTTCTTTGTCAGACGTGACTTTGCCTAGCGAGTTGTCGCAAAGAGAACGATTGTCGCTTGCCCGTCAAGAATTTAGTTGATTCGAATGCCTAAAAAATTGTCTGCATTCTTGAGTATGGCTAGATCAGTTTTTTAACTGATGCTAACGTACACAGCGAAGAATTAATCGTGCGCATTGAAAGAATCCAAAGTTCCTAGACTTTCTTAACCTAAACGTTCGTATGTTTCCAAGTAAAGACTATTCTACAATGACGCTTGACGAATTAGTGTCAGAAGAGAAAAAGATGAAGTCGCAAAAGATAATGACTGTCTTATTTATCGGTTTTTTCGTAGGCATTGCCATTTGGACTGCTACCCATAAAAGTCCTTTTCTGACTATGATTTTGCTGGTTGTTTCTCTTCTGATCGGTTCCAGCTATTCGAAAAACCTGAAGAATATTCAAGCAGAAATAAGCCGCCGGGAAACGATTCAACAGGATTGACACGGCTTAGGTATTGGGGGCCAAACACTATTTTCACAAAAGCCGGGAATCCCAAAAATAATCCTCCGTCCGTACAATCTGAACGTTTCGGTTGAAATCTGGATGCTCTGTGTTGATGACGTAATTGTATTCGTAGACAATAACGGCGGAGGGAACCTTGAGTACTAAACTCTCCTGGCTGTTGTACCAGGTGGAACCAATCGTCTGCAAAGCGGTATAACCCGCTAAGCTTCGCCAGTTTGCGGGAAGATCTTTTTGCTGAATCTGCTTGATGAGGTAATCCTCGTCGGCGATGGAGATGACCATCACTTTGTACTTTGTGGCCGGTTGAATAGCCCCCCGGTGAACTACCAGCTCCAAAGATGACAAGGAACGGGATGAACCGGTGTAAATAACCTGCTGCCCTTTCAGGTTCCAGCGATTGGCGCTGCCCGATGAACTTAGTGAATTGGCGTGGATCTCTTTGCTGATTCGGAATACTTCCATCGCTTACACATTATCTCCGTACTCCATGGCGGTCAATCGATCATCTACAAATTTTACCCCTGTCACCGTATTCAAATAAGAATTAGGACTTTTATTATCGAAAAAAAAGTTCTTGCGGTTCAACCACTGGTCAAATTCTTTCACTGACCCAAACACCTCAATGCCATGTTTAATTAGGGCTAACAAAAGCAATACCTGCTCTTTGACGTTTTCCTTGAAGGTATTCTGAGGCTTTTTGTATTCCCGGAATGTTTTGACGCTCACATTGAGCCAGTCCGAAATAATGTCATCGTTGAAGTCCGTCAACGTTTTGATGGCATTGACATGCTGCCAGTTAATATCCTTTGTGTATAGAAAGGAAAGAATTTCACTGTCGTTGATGTGCCCAGGCACATCCCTCAGAATATGGCTTTCTGCCGACGCTGCTCGTTTCATGTTAGTTGGCTTTTGACCCTTAACACAAATTTAGGAACTTTTGCTCTTTATGAAGGGAATTTTTTCTCTTTGAAGTTCTAAAACGAAACACTATCAATATTCTTGATGACAGCGTGCATATATCGACTACACCGCTTGTCCTTTTACAAAAAGTCATAACGATACGTTTCCAGCCCGTCGCTCAAAAACAAACAGCCAGCGTGAACAGTTATTTCGCCAATGCAGCCAACCCAGTAGGAGCAGAGCTGCCATACCACTACTTAATAACACGATGAAAACGAACATGCTTTTAGCAATTGCGCTTTGCGCGACATTAACCACCGGCGCACTGGCACAGGATGATCAGGCTACTAAGGAGGCCCGGAAGGAAAAAACAAGAGAAGACGTCAAGCGCGTTGGCAACAAAGTCGAAAATGGTGTTGCTGATGGAGCACATGCGGTTGGCACGGCTGGCCGTGCGACCGGAAAAGCCGTTGGTAAAGCAGGTAAAGCAACTGGCGAGGCTGTAGCCAATGGGGCAAAAGCGACCGGCCGGGCCGTTACCAAGGCGACCAAAGCGACTGGTCGGGCTATTAGTGGCGAAGCAAAGAAAGTAGACAACTAGTCGGTCCATAATGAATAAATAAAAAGGCGATAGCTACCGTAGCTACCGCCTTTTTTACCCTTGGGCTACAGCGTACAATCGCTGAGCTTCGCCAAGCTTAAACCGATGACAAATGAGCGTAGTTTAATGCTCCATCGGATTAAACATAAGCACGATTCGTTGCCTTTTTCGAGCCAATCAATAAGTTACACTATCTGATTTGTCTACCATGCACAAACTCTCCTACCACAAATTTCTCACTGTCAGCATAACGTCTCTACTTGTTTTTGCGTGCGCCCGTAATCCGGTTACCGGAAAGCGTGAAATAAACCTGATGTCGACTGAACAGGAAATTGCCATAGGCCAAGAATCTCATCCATCGGTTATTGCCACAATGGGGCTATACGATGATAAGAAACTTCAGGCTTTTATGAACGAGAAAGGCAAAGCGATGGCCAAAGTTTCGCATCGGCCCGACCTCCCTTATCAGTTCTTTATTGTCGATTCGCCCATCGTTAATGCCTTTGCCGTACCGGGAGGCTACGTTTATTTTACACGCGGTATTTTGGCCCACTTCAACAATGAAGCGGAATTTGCTGGCGTACTTGGCCACGAAATCGGCCACATCACGGCCAAACATGCAGCCCGCTCGCAAAAAAGCCAATTGCTTAGTTCTATTGCGCTTATTGGCGGAGCCGTGCTGGCCCCGCAGGTGGTCGGTCAGAATATCGAAGCCCTTCAACAGGGATTAGGTCTTTTGTCCCTGAAATACAGCCGTGATCACGAATCGGAGTCCGATAATCTAGGCGTTGAATATTCTAGTAAGATTGGTTACGATGCCCGCGAGATGGGCGATTTTTTCGGGACGCTTAAACGTCTTTCCGAAAAATCGGGACAGGCTATACCTCAGTTTATGTCTACGCACCCTGATCCGGGTAACCGCTTCACGCGCGTGCATCAACTGGCGAAAGACTATCAGGCCAAGAATCCCGCTTCGTATCAGGTAAATCGCGATCAGTATATGCGCCTGATTGACGGCATTATGTACGGAGAAGATCCCCGGCAGGGTTTCGTCGAAAACGGGTATTTTTATCATCCTGAACTGCGTTTTCAGTTTCCTGTACCAACTAGCTGGCAGTCTCAAAATTCGCCAAGTCAGTTTCAAATGGCAGCTAAAGACGGTAAATCTGCAATGATTCTCACGCTGGCGAAAGGTTCGTCATTGGACGAAGCGGCCCAGAATTTGGTAAAAGAATTAAGTCTGAATGTACTGGAAAACGGAAAAACCACCATCAATGGTAATCCGGCCTACGTGCTTATTTCGCGGCAACAACAGCAACAGCAGCAGGGACAGCAGCAACAACAAGATCCTAGAACGGCGCTTCAGATTGGTACCTGGCTGATACAATATAACAATGCTATCTACGCGCTGCACGGATTAGCGACAAACGCTGACTTCAACGCTAGCTTTGGTACCTTCAAGCAGGTAGCCGAGAATTTCCGCTCACTCTCCGATCCGGATAAAATCAACCGCAAGGCTGAACGGGTATTTGTAAAAACATCGCCCCGTGACGGTTCATTTCGGGAAGTGGTCACCGCCTTGGGACTGCCTGCCAATCGGGTAGAAGAGGCCGGTATACTAAATGGCCTTCAAGCTGATGACCGCGTAACGAGAGGCACGTTGGTTAAGGTCATTAGTCGGTAGATCGTTTAAAACCACGTTCCTGGCTCTAGGGCTCTTTATCATCTTGTAGAATTTAAGCATAACGTTTCCGTGACTTTCCTGCCGGAGAGACACGGAAACGTTATGCTTTGATAATGGTCAAAAAAAAGGCCAGTTTCTTACGACTACGCTTTAATGACAAATGCCTTTAGTTCAGCCATTTTGCCTTCACTAAAGCGCCATACGTCACAGTACGAATAAGGAATGGTTACCCCTGTTTCGTCTTTGAGATTAATCCGGCCAATGGCGGTAACAAAATCGCCCTCGGCAATCAACTGCTCGACCATAAATACCGGAGGTTCTGCGTATGCCGTTGCCATCCACTGTCGAACCGCTTCTTTGCCTTGTAGGGTTTGCTCACCCACAAATACCCATTGGGTGTCTTCGGTACAATGAGCTAGAAAACCCTCATTATCGCCCTTGGTGACAGCCGCGTTTGCCTTTTCTAAGACTGCTTTGTTCGTTTCACTCATAAAGTTGAATGGCTAGTAAGAAGTAGCGGTTGCTTACCGCTATGAACGCTAAAATGACACAATAATACTGTTGTTATTGTCATGTTTGCCTTTGATAGGAGGGCAAGTTATGGTATTTTTATTGTTGACAAACTAGAGTTCCAGATGGTGAATGATCGAGTGATAGAGAAACTGGAAATTCTATCCGATGCGGCAAAATATGATGTATCCTGCTCGTCCAGTCAGAGCAAACGAGCCAACAAGGACAAGGGGTTAGGGGATACCAAAGGCTATGGCATTTGTCATTCCTTTACCGAAGATGGTCGCTGCGTGTCCCTGCTGAAAATTCTATTGACCAATCATTGTATTTTCGATTGCGCGTATTGCGTGAGTCGGAAGAGCAATGATGTCAAACGGGCTGCCTTTACGGTCGATGAGGTCGTTGATCTGACGATTAATTTCTACCGTCGAAACTACATTGAAGGGCTTTTTCTGAGTTCAGGAATCTTCGATAGTCCGGACTACACGATGGAACGCTTAGTGCGAATTGCCAAAAAGCTACGCACGGAGCATCGGTTTAATGGTTACATCCACTTGAAAGCCATTCCGGGAGCCAGTGAAGAGCTGATCAAAGAAGCGGGTTTGTACGCTGACCGCTTGAGCGTCAATGTGGAAATGCCTACTGAACAAAGCTTGAAACTGCTCGCACCGGAAAAAAACCATCAGGATGTGATCCGGCCCATGACGTATCTGAAGACCGAGATTGCGGGCCACAAAGAAGAACGCAAAAACAACCCCAAAGCACCTAGTTTTGCTCCCGCTGGTCAGAGTACGCAAATGGTGATTGGTGCCACAAAAGAAACCGATCTGGATATTCTGGGTATGACCAATCACTTCTACAATCAACTGAGCCTGAAGCGGGTGTACTATTCAGGCTATGTACCTATCAGTGAGGACAATCGGCTGCCATTGATCGGTACACCCGTTCCCATCATCCGGGAAAATCGGCTTTATCAGGCCGACTGGCTACTGCGCTATTATGGCTTCGGCTTTACCGAACTGGTTGGCGCTACTCAGCCAAATCTGGACCTGGATGTAGACCCCAAACTGGGCTGGGCCTTACGAAACTTGGATCAGTTTCCGGTCGATGTCAATACGGCTGATATCGAGCTAATCAAACGCATCCCCGGCATTGGCTTTCAAAGTGCCCAGAAAATTGTGGCTGCGCGTCGGTTCAGACGGCTCAAGGCCGAGCACCTACAGAAGATGGGCATCGCTTACAATCGAGCCCGCTATTTTCTGGCATTCAGTCAGCCGTTTGCTCCCCAACCCGATTATACCCCTTCGCAACTTAAACGACTGATTCTGACGGTGCAAAAAAGCAAATACCAGTCTACTTTTTCGAATCAGTTAAGTTTATTTTGATCGGATGACGAGTATAGTATACGATGGAACGTATGAAGGTTGGCTCACGGCTATCTTTGCCATTTACGACCACAAACTAACGGACGTTGCGTTTTCCCGTTCGGAAGCGTCTACAGGCTCGTTATTTAGCAGGACTCATTCGGTGACCACCGACGAAGTGAAAGCAGAGCGGGTATTGACGGGCTTACGAAAGCGATTGTCGGAAGAAGGCATGACCCGACTTTACAAAACGTTTCTTTCTGACCTCGACCGACCCGACGATATGATGTGGAGCTTTGTCAGTCATGTCTTTGCGAGTGCCCAGAATGTGGAAGAGGACTACGCTCACCCGGCGGTTTGGGCCGTTAAGCAGGCAGCCAAGCGGGTGCAACGGGAAGCGCATCGAATGGAAGCGTTTGTTCGTTTCAAGCTCACCTCCGACCAGTTGTATTACGCGCTCATTGAACCGGATTGCGATGTACTGGGTTTGATCTGCCCTCACTTTGAAAGCCGGTATGCCGATCAACACTGGCTCATTTACGATGCCAAGCGTCGGTATGGCATTTATTATGATTTAGAGAAAGCAACGACTGTAACGCTCGGCGTTCAGGATGGCCGGACTAATCGTACTGGGCTTGTGGCTGAGATCAGTGATGAAGGCGAGGCATTTTACCAGGAACTCTGGCGTCGCTATTTCAAGAGCGTAACCATCGATGCCCGCAAGAATAAGCGCCTTCAACTTCAGCATATGCCCAAACGATATTGGAGGTATTTAACCGAAAAAATGCCTTAGGATGGCGTGGCAGTTTATACGAATCGACCAGGTCCCGGCGGAAATATGATTACGATCAACAGTCCTCACCTAGTGCTATTACCTATCCGTTAATTACCTGCGCATCTATGCTCAAAATTGGTATCATTGGACTCGGCGATATTGCGACCAAGGCTTATCTGCCCCTCCTTGCAGCGCGGGCGGATATAGAAATTCATCTCTGCTCGACTACGACGGAGAAAATGCAGCGAATAGCCGGGCAATACCGGATTAGTCACGTACACCCGGACATCAGCTCACTGATTATGGCCGGTATACAGGCCGTTTTTGTGCATGCGGCTACGGTAGCACATCACGCGATTGTCGAGACGCTATTAGAGGCCAGGGTCGCGGTTTTTGTCGATAAGCCGCTGACGCTTCACTTCGCCCAAAGCGAACAACTAGTTAAGCTGGCTAAGCAAACGAACACGCTGCTAATGATCGGTTTCAACCGCCGGTATGCCCCAATTTATCGCCAGTTAAAAGCGGTTGACAAGCCGACAATGATCCTGATGCAGAAGAACCGGCCCGTCTTGCCGGGCGAAATCCGGTCGTTTGTGCTGGACGATTTTATTCATGTGGTGGACACACTACGGTGGCTTTTTCCGTTTCCGATTGCCGATTGGCAAATCACGTATATGCGCGAGGACGATCAGCTCAAACAGTTGACGCTACAACTAAAAGCTCCACACGGAGAGACAGCACTTGGGATTATGAACCGCAACACAGCGATAACCGAAGAGCGGCTGGAAATTATGTCAGCAAGTCAAAAATTAGTAGCCGTCAACATTTCCCAATTAATCCGGGAAAGTACATTGGGCAGTGACTACGTGCGCCAGAACGACTGGGAGCCAACCTTACACAAACGCGGTTTTGCCTTGATGGTCGACGATTTTCTGCGGGCTGTAGCCGGGGAGTGTTCACCGTATATTGATCTGGACGACGCGCTTATGAGCCACCAACTGTGTGAGCAAATTATAGAGAGGGTGATGAAAGAATCGTATTAAACTTTGTATAGTAGCTACTCTGCTTATTCAATGCTTGATTGAGGACCTCCTTATGAAGATTCAAACGCTACTTTTCGTCCTCCTATTCTATAGTTCAACGAAAGGCCAACAGGTGGCAACTCTGGTTGAACTACCCATAACTACAGCGAATGGATACGGGCCTTTTAGTGTCGGTTTTTCTCGCTTCACACCGGATGTGAACGATGGATCATACTGGAGCAAAATGCAGTTGTCCATCAAAGGAGTACCTGAGAACTGGACAAACGTAGAAAAGGCAATGGCCAGGGTTAATACTTGGCAACTCATCTATCAGAATGTAATAAGCGGTACCGTACCAAGATCCTGGTACAAGGGTTACCAACAAAGTAGTAAAATTAACCTGGACGACGCCCTTTTCTCTAAGCAACCGATTAAGTGTTACGTTTATCTAGTGAAGGGGTTCGATCAGAGTAAGGGCAAATGGTTGGTGCTGGTGGATACCAATAACAACCTTGATTTTAGCGACGAAACTCCTTTTGAAGCGGAAGAAATTAAGCCGGGTTCCATACCGGACAATGTTGCCGATGCCCGTTTAGTCATGTACCAATCCTATCAAAAAGGAAAGATTATTACGTCTCGTATACCGTTGGTTGTCAAACGGATGGGCAATGATTTGTTTTTCAATTTTCCTCAATACGCCAAAGCTACTTTTCGACACGCAGACGAACGAATCGATTTGGTTATCACAAACGGATTTGCAGGATTAGATTACATTGGTTCTACGTCAATTGCACAGACACCTCGCTGGTTTTGGCAAAAGGCAGTTAGCCAGAAAGACCTGACTGAAATAGGCGATGTTATCACCCTTGGTGGTCGTAAATACAAAAATAAAGGGGTTAATACATTCACCAATACCTTACAGTTGGAACCCTTAGCCACTAACACGATTGATTACTCCCTAAGGACTGGTCGCTCGTTTCGACCTTTTATCGCTCGCGAGTTCACCACCGGAAATTCGATCTCACTGAGTAGCTTGAAAGGTAAATATGTTTTTGTCGAATTTTGGGGTACTTGGTGTTCCCCCTGTGTATCGACTCTACCAACGTTGAAGCGGCTTTATAAGCGACTTAATAAAAACCGTTTCGAATTTATCGGTATTGTAAGCAGGGACAGTCCAGAACATTTACGAGATTTTCTGAAGAAGCATGACGTAAGGTGGCCTCAACTATTGTCCAATGGCCCGGACGGTTTGGTTGATCAGTACCATGTTACGGCCTATCCAACGAGTGTACTGCTTAACCCAAATGGCAAAATAGTAGCTGCTGACCTAAGCATGGAAAAGTTAGAAGCCAAACTAAACGAATTGAACAAACTGGAAGAGTAAATCATACTAACTCTCTCAGGTAAAAAAATTTGTACACCGACGGTAAAGTTCAGTTTGACTTAGCGAAGTGATCGTAAGCTAGTTTAGCGATATCGGCGATGATCTGCTCATTCGTCTCCATACTTTCGGTTGAGTTCATGACGAAGACGCTGATGGCTATAGCCTTGCTGTTTGGCAACACGATATAGCCCGCATCGTTGACAGCACCCGTCAGGCCTTCTTTGTTAGTTCCTGACGTACCGGTCTTGTGGGCCACTACTGTACCGGCGGGCAGCAATTTCTTAAGTCGATCTTGTCCGGTTGTTGTCCCAACCATGACCTTCCACAGAAAATCGTGACTGCTAGCGGACAGAACCTTACGCTGGTAAACCAGCTTTAGCAAATCCAGCATCGCCTTTGGTGTTGTCCAATTCGTGTACTGAACGTCCCAATTACCTTTGGCCTGCATCATTTCCTCGGTATGGCGTATGGCTACATCCTGAATACCAAGCTGATGAATAAAAGCGTCCACCTGCTTGGGGCCACCCAATAGGCGGAAGAGGTAATCGCAGGCGCTACCATCGCTATCAGCGACCGTATACCGGATTATATCGGCTAAGGGTAAATCGACTTCCCCGTTCGGATAGGCTTCCCCCATCGGACTGTGCAGACCAGGTACCAGATCACTCTTTTTCACGCGCATCTTTTGCGTGAGCCGAAATCGTCCCTTATCGACTTCCCGCAACACCGCTAAGGCCACGTGAAACTTGTACACACTTTGCATGGGCATGTGCTTGTTGCCGTTAATGGTCAACGTCTGTTGACTACCAACGTCATAAATGCCTACACCCACTGTTGCTTTCTTACTGTTGACGACCTGTTCGATTTTTGTCTGCAACCGGTCGATTTGGGCAGATACTGGTGAAACCAGACAAAGGAGTCCGATAAAGAGTAAAATGATTCTCACGATTATAGCGAATGGAATGTGTGTTTTAGCCGCAAAGATAGAATGTGCAAAACCATCCTTACTGATTGCGGATGAACTATTCACGAAAATGATACGGCTGATGTAAGCTGAGCAGCCAGTCTTTTAGCCGCTACGACAGCCCCTTCCATATAGCCGGGTGATTCATTGGACGTTTCCGTACCACCGAAGTATAATTTCTCGTTCAGATACGCCTGGTGCAACAACGGGTGGCCGTTGTTTTGATGGGGCCGATGAATCACCGGATTGCCAGCTACGAGAAATTCGTCGTTCCATAGTTTATCGAAATAAGCCGTAGGTTGTAGCGCTTCAGAGCCAAATAGCTCGCCTAACTGACGCAATACTAACTCCTTACGGACTTCCTGCGTAAAAGACGCAGATCCTCCGTTTAAGAATCCGGTGAACCCATACCGCTGGCCGTCAGCACTGGTATGGTCGTACATCTCAACGACAATATCCGCCTGGCTGTAGAGCATTCCCGAATACCCATTCGTGCGCCAAAAAGGAGTAGCGTATTCAACCGCAAATTTGATAGAGCCACCCATCCAGGTTTGAACCGTCGGTAACAGTTCACCAACCGCGAGGGGCAGTTCAGGTGTTATTTTCACTTTTGAGGATACTACAGGAAGAGGTATACAACTCACGACTCGATTAGCGTGGTATTTTTGACCGGTCGTCGTTTCGACAATGACTCCTTCCGGAACTTCCCGAATTCCGGTCACTTCGGTATTTACGTGAATGGACGAGGTATCAAGTTGTTTTGCCAGTGCCTCAATCAGCTGTCCGGTTCCTGCTGCCAACCGATAGGACGGCGACTGAGAAGCAGGAATAAAAAACTGTTGAGAAGGCTCGAAGGATTTGGACTGAAACAAAGAAATACCTTCCGAAAATTGAGGAAAGATAGTCAGTCCCAATTCCTCAATAAGCGCCAGCAGATTAGGATGCTTAGTGGAGAACCAGGTAGCGCCCAGCTCCAGTGGGGTAGCCAAAACACCCGCTACCGTATGGATTCGTCCACCTAATCGGGGACTGGCTTCCAGAATAGTGACGTTAACTGGTTGGTCGCGTAGATAATAAGCTAAACTTAGTCCGCTTAATCCTCCACCGATGATGATAATACTGTCATTAGATTCCATTCGACAAAATTACTCGCCCCTGTAAGCTTTACGAACTCTTATCAAAAAATCAAGGCAAGATGATGGTGTCGGCGGAGACGCCCGCCCGGTTCACAAAACCGCCACCATTCCCAAACCATTAAGCCGGAAGTGCTTGGTCTTTCCAGGCGAAAAAAATTTAACCTACCGTTGAACAGACAATCAACTATTTCAACTATGTTTGCAAAAACATACTAGTTAGTATTTTATGTCAAAAGCAGCCCTGACCCGGTTTACGATTCTACAGAAGGCGTTGGAACTCATCTACCGGAACGGGTATCAAGCAACCAGTATTGATGACATTATTGCCACGACACAGCTTACCAAAGGAGCACTCTTTTATCATTTTAAGAACAAGGAAGAGATGGGACTTGCCATTATCAATGAAATCTTGGCTCCCAACCTGCTTCCTTACATGAAGGACACATTGTCTAGAACCACAGACATACGGTTAAACCTATATTCTATGATGGAAAATTTGCTGCTTACAAACACTTTTTTCAATGTAGATTACGGTTGTCCGGCTGTTAACCTGATTGAAGAGATGGCGCCTGTCAATCCGCAGTTTAAACAGGCATTATTACGGATTATGCAGCAATGGCACTCTGCTATCGAGGCTGCTATCGTTCATGCCCAGGATGAGAACCAGCTTAATAGCAAGCACAATCCCGCTTACCTGGCAACTTATATCATCTCGAACTATTCTGGCATACGAAATACCGGTAAAGTGATGGGACAAACGGCCTACACGGCTTTTCTGAGCGAATACCAAAAATTTCTTTTACAGCTTGATTAATTTTTTTTACCCAAAAACATACTGATCAGTATGTTTATCCTTCTAAATGATGTATTCAGTTCTCCTCTTTCTTCACTCATGCTGGCGCTGGCTTGTTCTAATCAGCCTTGTTTACGCTATTTACAGTGCTTACACGGGCTTCTATCGAAGGCAGGTATTCACAACTGCTATCAACAGCCTTCGTCACTGGACCGCAACGATTGCCCATATACAGCTGCTTTTAGGGATGGCGCTGTACGTTCAAAGCCCAGTTGTTAAGCTGTCCATGGGAGATAATCCTGACAAGTGGATCAATGAACAACTATTTTTCCGTTACGTCCATCTGGCAATGATGCTGGTAGCCGTGGTTTTGATCACTATCGGATCGGCCAAGGCTAAGCGAGCAAAAGACGACGCAGAAAAGTATAGGACAATGCTGACGTGGTTTAGCTGGGGGCTGGTCATTCTTCTCATGGCAATACCTTGGCCATTTTCACCACTGGCCAACAGACCTTACATCCGGAGTTTTTAATCCCTGCCGTTAAACCGAGTTCAAACCAAAGTTACAATTAGCTCTCAAACAGTATTTCTATGATTACATTACTTAAAACTCCGGTTGGCCGACTGCGTGTACTGGGCTATCTGGAAGGTATTTCCCTTATTATGCTCCTCTTTGTTGCAGTTCCGTTAAAATACTGGAATGGTAACCCTGCGCTGGTCAAAGCGTTGGGCCCTGTACATGGTTTGCTTTTCCTTTGGTTTGTTTTCAACACCCTAAGCGTGGGTGTTGAGCAACGATGGAAATTTCAACAAACTACCTGGAAAGTGCTCATTGCCTGCATAATTCCTTTTGGTACTTTCTACATCGACCGGTATATTCTAAAGGACGCTTTTGCCAAACAAGAGTAAAGGTATTAGAGGGTCATTTGCTATTTTTTGACATTGGATTCGACTATCAGTTGATGGAGTACCATTGTGTTCTGTTTGGTTTATCGGTAAATCAAACAGAACACAATGTGTTTCGGTACAGCGGTATTTACTCGTCAACACCGCTTTCCAGCAGGCTAAATGTCTTGATTAAACAATCAATTTGGGTCATTGCCCCGTAAGGAATGGTAAAGACCGGACATGTGTGACCAAAGTCCATTTCCGTAATAACGGGCATTTCGGTCAGACCTTCCTCGTGCAGCACTTTTAGCAGTTCATCATTGTACGCGTTGACATAGACGTTATCATAAGGTCTGCCTAGGATGATCCCATTCGCCTTTTTCAAGATACCCTGTTCCGCGTAATTGCGCAGCCACCACCGAAAAGAATCAGGTTCCGGCTTCAATTCTGACGTTTCAAAAAACAAGATCGAATCAGCCCAACATTCATTGTCAGGCCACCAAGTTGTTCCTTTCAACGATTCAAGTGCTTCCATACAGCCACCAATCAGCCTGCCCTGTGCGATTGTTTCACCCTGCAAAAAATTCCAGCCAGGATTGGACTCTACTTCTCGTTTCTTGTTTTGCAGGGAAACGTCCGACCAGTCCAGCAGTTCCGAGGTCCAGCCAGCCTCATTCGGTTTCAGCAGACCAATCACTTCCGTTGAAAAAAGCGTTCGCTTGATGTCCGCTACCTGATAGGGATACATGCCACCGTTTTCGGCGAAGCCAACCAGCAACGATGTGCCGTAAAACGTGGATAAACCCGCTTTTAAACAAAGGAGATGAGTGATGGTGCTATCGGAGAAGCCCAAAAATAGTTTAGGATTCTGCCTGATTATTTCCACATCAACGTAGCGTAAGATCCGGCAACTGTCGTCTCCACCAATTGTGGAAATAATGCCTTTTATCGAAGGATCGGCAAAGGCTTCCATCAAATCTTGAGCACGCGCTTGCGGATTTTCGTAAAGCCACTGAGCCGATTTTAGTGCATGCTTCGTTTCGACAACGTTCAACCCGAACGTTTCTTGCAACTGCCGTTTTCCTTGTTCATAACGCTCGGGTAATTCCCCCGCACCTCCCCAAGATAGAGAAATAGTTGCTACCGTGTCACCGGGTTTAAGCGCTTTGGGCTTAACTAAGTTCATGGCGAATACTGACAAATAATGACAGGCATAAAAATAGTGCACCGGAGCACTCTACGTACCAGATTACCGTCAACTGTGGCTTTTTTCAGCAGGGATTCAGCCTTGAGCTTAGTCCGAGGTGGTCTTCCTTCTTGTTTCTTGAGCACTGCTCACTCAGATCGTAAAGACTTAATCGGATTGACCAGCGCAGCACGGACACTTTGAAAACTTACTGTTAGCAGCGCAATACCAACCGCCACTAAACCGGCTAGACCAAAGACCCATCCCGAAATACTGATCCGGTAAGCAAAGTCCTCAAGCCAGCGATTCATGGCCCACCAGGCCAGCGGAGAAGCAATGAGAAGGGCAATGACCACTAGCTTCAAAAAATCCTGTACCAGCAGCGTCACGATACTAGAAACCGACGCACCAAGTACTTTGCGCACACCAATCTCTTTGGTGCGCTGCTCCGCCGTGAAGGTTACCAGCCCAAAAAGACCCAAACAGGCGATAAAGATGGCCATTCCCGAAAAGGAAAGAAACAGATTGCCTTTTCGCTCGTCGGCGCGGTACTGATCGGCAAAAGTCTGGTCCAGAAACGTGTACTCGAAGGGCTGGTTTGGATTGATCGTTTTATAGGTGTCCTCGACGTAAGCTAAGGCGGCTGCTATATTCTGCGGCTTTATTCGAATCAATAGCTTATCGCCCCGGTCCTTGTGAAGCATTAAAACCAAAGGCTCGATTTGGCTCCGGAGCGAGCGTAGATGAAAATCGCGGATGACTCCCGCAATAGGAATGCGCTTTTCGTTGAACTCTACTAAACCGGCGGTCCTGTCTTTCCAGCCCAGCCGTTTGAGCATGGCTTCATTGACCAATACCGCCCCCGTTGAATCACTCCCTAAATTGGCAGAAAAGTTGCGCCCTTCTTTTAAACCAATTTGTAACACGTCCAGAAAATCGTGATCCACGGAGAAGTACTCTGTACTGACGGATTGCTCCTTACCATTAGCATGGTAGAAATCAAACGTGGTTTTATCGTTCATGTCGCCACCAACCGATCCACTGGTTAGACTGACCTGCTCGACAGCGGCATTTCGTCGTAACGTTTCTTTCAGTACCTCTGCTGACCGTTGAACAGCTGGTGATTTAAGCGGCAGGACAATCACCTGTTCCTGGTTAAACCCCAGCTGCGTGTGCCGCATGTACTGCAACTGCTGATAGACGACAAGCGTACCAACGATCATACTAATCGACACCGTAAACTGAAACACAACCAATGCTTTTCGTAATAAAAGCCCGTTACCGCTCGTCGAAAAAGCGCCTTTGAGCACCATTACCGGGTTAAACCTAGCCAGAACAACCGCCGGGTAAAGACCGCTTAACAAACCAATCAGCAAGCCACCCCCGGCTATGAGAACGATGCTTTCGGGCTGCCACAAATCAATAGACAATGACTTGGCCGCCAATGCGTTAAAGAGCGGCAAAATGACATGCAACAATAGCAGACTAAGCAAAAGAGCCAGCATCGTCAGTAGAGTCGATTCGGCTAGAAACTGGCTGATCAACTGGCGACGTAACGAACCAACCGCTTTTCGGACCCCGATTTCTCGGGCACGGCCCGCTGACCGGGCTGTTGCCAGATTGACATAGTTGACAATGGCGATTAGTAGAATAAACAGACCGATAATGGAGAACGTGTACACGTACGCTACATTACCCCCGTTACCTACCCCCAGCAAGTGAGACGAGTACAAATGTATCTTAGCCAATGGCTGAAAAGTCATCAGAAAAGTAACCCCTTTGCCCGTCTCGTCACCAATTGCTTGAGCTATGTACTTTCGATAAAAAGTAGGCATCTTCCGTTCCAACTGGCGCGCATCACTACTCGAATGAAGCAGGACGTAGGTTGCTGAATTAAAATTATCCCACTTGTTCAGGTTGATCTTGTTGAGCTGCGTATTGCTGTAGGGAAGAACAGCCTCGAAATGTAAGTGATGATTAGCCGGTGCATCGTCGATTATACCCGCTACCGTCAAAAATTGCTCGTCCTTTACACGAACGGCTTTGCCCAGTAACCCCGTAGTTCGCCCGAAAAGGGACATGGCCAGTTTACGGGTCAGTACGACAGTATTGGGTGTCAACGTCGTAGTATGTGCACTGCCCTCGAGGAAGGAATAATCAAAAAAAGAAAACAGGGTCGAATCGGCGTAAATAACACCATCTGCATACAAAGCTTTCGTTCCCACACGAAAAAGCAATCCGTTATCGAGTTTGACCCGCAGCACGCTCTTGATCTCGGGGTATTCCTGACGGAGGGCCGGCCCCATCGGTGCTGAGCCGATAGCCATGTTCATGTCATTACCATCCCATTTGACGTTCACATTTAACCGGTAGATGTTGGCCGCGTTAGCATGGTACTGATCGATCGTTAGCTCGTCATAGACATAAAGTCCCAGCAGCAGCGCACAGGTCATACCACTAGCCAATCCCAGTAAAGTAAGGGCGCTATAGGTCTTATGGCGAATCAAATTTCGCCAGGCGATCTTGAGGTAGTTTAGGAACATAATCGGCGTCGTGTACAGCGTTGGCTAGGGAGGGTCAACTACTATGCCAAGGTTACAATAAGGAGCCAGGAAGCTGGAAAGGGTATTTCTCCATATAAGCCCTGTCCGTAGGCGGACATTGATTGTCCGCTACCGAACACGCCGTTGAATAGAAACGAATGGTTTTAAACGCTTCAACGCAACAGCCCAATCGTATAGTTATGTATGTGTAATCGTACTCATTAGCCCTTGATTCTTCGTCTAACTTTATCTTTCCGGTGACCAATCTGTAGCAGATAGGACAACCATCCTATCAAAACTATGCCCATCACAGCGACAACAACCCAGATCTTCCCGTCTGAGCGCAACAATTCGGTTAACTGATTCATCGAAATAGGCTAAAAATAATTTAATTCGGTAATTCCGTAGACTGGCTAATTGGTTTTTTTACCTCATCCTGCTCCTCTAGCTCGGATTCCAACCGGCGTAAACGCACTCGAAGCTGTGTGATCCAGAAACCCAGCAACGTAAATCCCACAAAAGCCGGGCGGATAATCCGTTTGATGGAACTGTCGGCATCGTACTGATTGAATCCTGGGTTACCTCCATTCCCAGGATGCAACGAATCGGTTAGGCGAGGTAAAATCAGGATCAACGGGATAAAGACAGCGAAGGCGAAGATGTTGTAAACGGCAGAAATCCGTCCCCGACGCAGGTCGTCATCGAAAGAACCGCGTAGCACAAAATAAGCCAGGTACAAAAGCATTCCCACGGCGACCCCGTTCGTTTTTGGGTCATTAGGCCACAAATCGCCCCACGCAAAGTAGGCCCACACAGACCCGGTTATACAACCCAACACACCAAACAGTAGGGCTGTGTTAGCCAGCTCTACCGCAATCAGATCATCGTCAAGCCTGCCTTTTCGTAAGTAGCGAATTGAAAAAATAGCCGACCCCAATAGCATACTCATCATAGCGATCCATAGGGGCGGATGGAAAAATGTGTTGCGGATGGCTTCGTGTAAAATGGGTAGCTTAGGCACCGGACTCATCAATCCAGCGATAAACACATACATCAAAATCAGAACGGTCAAGATCTTCCACCACCAATGTTTGAGGATAGCCATACAGCATATTTTATCAGAGAAAGATAGGCTCTACGGAGCTCCTTATAGACTTAAAATCGAGGAAGTAGCTTATTCTACTAGTAATGAGTCAAATTAAAGTGCACAGACATTACCCAACAAGCCGTCAATCCGAGTGGTACATAACTATCGTTGATGAAATAATAACTATCGTTTGCCCGCGGTACATTATATGAAAGCTCGGCTACAGAAACACGTCAACAATGCCTAAAGTATTTCACATTGGTAATCAAGCATGAATCGACGTGTCAGTCACCGAAGATGACTAGTTACCTCATAGCGTATTCGGCAAATAACTTCTTTCACTGGTAAATGGTATCGTACAGTTTTGAGTACGCTCGAGCAGCTGTATAAATAATAGAACAATAAATTTTATCAACACGTCATAAATGATAATTTACGACAATTGTTGATTTTATGAAAAATCTCAATAGTGGCGTTCATATTGACGGCCAGATAAGGAGTCTACTCGCAAAAGTCGTGACGAACTTTAGTTGAAGATACCTCTCTAGACGAGAATGCTTTATTCAGCCAATAAATTCTTCGCTAAACGCTTACAATCTTCAACAGCTTCCGTTTCGATCAGCTAATGCCGCAACTGTTGTGCTGGGACTAATTATTTATAGTCGATTGGATTCACTACTGACATACCGGTGTCACTGCTCTGGCTTTCCTTTGTGTTGTCAATCAATAACGCAAACCAACAGCAGGCCATGGAAACTACAACACCGCTTAGCCAAATAATGAATCAGATCGTCATCTCACCCCAGCAACTTCTTGCTCATTGGCAGGGTCATAGAGGACTCACCCGCCGGTTGATCGAAGTCTACCCTGACGAACACTTTTTTTCGTACACCCTGGGCGGTATGCGACCTTGTTCGGCACTGATCGATGAAGTTCTACAGATGGCCGACCAGAGTATGCAGGGCGTTGTTTCGGGTGAATGGCCTTCATTCAGCGAGGGAGAAGAACCCCAAGCCACGACAAAAGAACAGGTCCTGGCGCAATGGGATCGGGTGACAGAGAAGATTAATGCTTACTGGTCGCAGATTCCACATTCTCGTTTCCAGGAGGTCGACAAGGCTTTTGGTCTGTATGAAGGACCAATCTACTGGTTTCTTCTCTATCTGATCGATAATGAAATTCACCATCGGGGGCAGGCTTACGTATACCTACGCACCCTAGGTGTAGAACCGCCCGCTTTCTGGGATCGTCCTCAACTATAATCAGCTGATAAGCATAAAAGATATAAGTCATTTTAAAAGAGCCATTGCCAACATAAAAACTGGCAATAGCCTTTATGGCATCCAGCCAGATTATGCTGTGTACCACATCAGCTAAAAGGTTGGATGCTGTTTATTCACCCCGACTTTTTATAGAATACATCTCTATTCAGAGAAATTAAGCAGTACGAATAAGTTGATTAATCTGCCCACGAGGCTATGTTTCTTTCCGACAAAGAAGAAACACTCATCAACGGAATTACCAACACCATCAAACAGAAGTATCATTCCAATATCGATAGATTCAGCCAGGATGTAATCATCGCTCATCTAGAAGTACTGTTTACCTACGCACAACGGTTTTACGAGCTTTAATTTATAACCTGCGAAATAACCAACAGTAAGCTAAGCAATTGGAACGGTTAGAGAATATGCTGACGGATTACTTCGATAGTAAGACTTACTTTCATAAGAGCTGCCTACAGTTCAGTATTTTGTCGAAACACTGCATGTTTCCACAAAATACTTAAGTAAATTCCTGAAGCAGCTAACTGCTCAAACGACGCAGCAACTTATCCACGAAAAGCTGATTGCCAAAGCCAAAGAACGCCTGTCAACCACAGCATTGTCTGTAAGTGAGATTGTATATGAGTTAGGCTTCGATCGTTCGCAATCCTCCAATAAGCTTTTCACAGCCAAGACGAACCAGAGTCTGCTGGAGTTAAGAGCTTCGTTTAACTGACTGCCCAATACCCAATTGGGCGTTTACCACTATAAAAAAGGTTTCCGTCATTTTCAACAAAGGCTCCTCTGTGAGACTAATGAATTACCATGATTCTGCTTAAGATTAGGCGTTTTTATGCTTGACATACGTGCGTAACCCTAGATCGAGCTTTAGCGAATTGGCTTACAGGTCGGGATTCCGCGATCAATTCTGTCAGCCATCAATTTATTTTATACCATTGGCACAGTCCCCCTTAACCAAATAGTAAGCGCCAGTCAAGTAGGATACGGCTGGTAACACCAAAAAATAAACCAGCGGAGTAACTTACTCTGGCTCAACCATTCGACCTATTAGTTTGCCATCAGTTTGTGTAGCCAATTGGTTAAAGGTTTCCTCCTTACTTACCCTAGAAGTAGCCGCAGACTGCTAAATGAGTTACTGCACCAGCGGGGTGTTGGCCGCCCCTGGGGACACGGTCAGCACGCGTACACTTTTGGGAACTACTCCATTTGACTGCGCATTGCTACAGGCGTTTAGCCTCGCTTTCGAGACGGCATAAGCCGAATTGCGATAACACATGGGCTTTAGAGCAGCTACCGACGAAATATTAATAATCACCCCCACTTTTTTCCGCAATCATGTTAGGTAGCAGAGCTCAATTTAGCCAATTGGTAGCCAGCAAGTTAAATTACAAATCCCGTTCCTATTGTTGGTCTGTTACAAATCCCGTTCCTATTGTTGGTCTGTCAAGCTGCTAAGTCCACCACCTAGCGCAGTCGCTTCACTAATATTGTCGATCAGAATATCACGACCGCCAAACCTTTCGTTGATGGGTGGGACTAGCTTGTCTGCCTATTGCGGCTAGGTTATGGCAACTTTCATAAAATGATGGGCCAAGTTGGTTTGCGGAGGATGATGTTAGGCGGTAATGATGACTTAGACTCCTGCTTGACCTAACGTGTCGGCAATGGCTTTGTTGATCGTTACCCAAAACGTCTTACCAACCAGATCCTAATCCTGGGTTTGACTGCTTTTCATATGAGTACTTCAAAGTAAGATACAGATGCAAAGTTCCGAGCCTTCGTCAACTGCCGGATAGCGCAATCAATCCAAAAAGTATAACAAACACACAATCCTCACCCAATCACGATAGCCGCTTAACGCAACAAACTAGGGTGCGGAACAAGTGCGCCTGGCTTATGCCCGGCGACATAGGGGTGTACAACCGGCGCGCATATTAAAAAAGTTTTGTAAGTAGATAGGATATCCGAAGCATGGCAATACTAGCTACGCTCCAGTCGGTCGGTGAACTGTAGCAGTGCCTACCTCATAAGTCCGTTATCTTTGACTTCTACGCTATAGTGAACAAATCGATACGGGGAGATTAGCTAATATATGACCAGCCGCCCTCTGACTTCGACATTATGTTGATAGGTTTCGCTATCCGCGGTCAAATCATCAGCCTGGTCCCGGACCTCGACAAATCGCTAGAGCGGTCCACGAAGCGCTGTTTGTCTTCAAGGGTGGAAAAGCGGTTTTGACGAGTACTTTCAGCATGAGACCCACCGGTCTATTGGCGCCTTCAGCCATGAAATTATCACCGCTCAGTTGAGCACGTGCTGGCATATAGTGAGCGGTTTTACCAGCGCCAGTTTATTAAGCGTCGGCTCGTCAGCTACCATATTTATGATTGGCTTAATGCGTTACCAGATGCGCACTTTACCAGCGATGCGCTCGTCATCTAGATACTTCTTAGTGTGCCTATCCTAGCAGTTCCATGTCTACCGCATTGTTTATCAAGTTCGTTGTGGCCTTTAACCGGTTTGAATACCTGGCAGCACATCCATCACAAGCTGGTTGAGAAGGCTGAAGAATTGCTGTCAGCTATTTCTCTGAGTATAAGCGAAATCACGTATTGATTAGGCTTGAACAGTGACTTTATTCAGTAAATTGTTCCGAACCAAAACCAACCTATCGCTCATCAAATTTCGCTGCTCGTTTTATTGATTGCTTCTTCATTAACTAACCACACATAAAACTCCTCCTTGAGGCGAGGAGAATTTATCTATCTGCAAACCTATAAATTTCCATCAACTCTTGCTTTATCAACGTTTTTCCTGATGAAATCGCTGATACAACAGAGGGCTTCGACCGGTTACGAGTTTGAACTTCTTGTAAAAACAGGTAAAGTTGTTGAACCCGCTTTCATAGCAGATCTGCTTGATGTTCATCCTGTCCTCGATCAATAGCTTACAGGCATGCCCAACCCGGATCTCTAGCAAAAATTGTGAGTAAGATTTTCCT
Source organism: Spirosoma oryzicola (assembly GCF_021233055.1). Classification (NCBI taxonomy): domain Bacteria; kingdom Pseudomonadati; phylum Bacteroidota; class Cytophagia; order Cytophagales; family Cytophagaceae; genus Spirosoma; species Spirosoma oryzicola. The sequence continues at coordinate 97,651 of NZ_CP089542.1, forward strand.
GTTCGCGATTTGAAATACCGGCAAAACGAATTAGGCACCAGGCCGACCAGTGAAGCTATTTCTGGCAGCCGAATCTTTTCGTAGAAATGGGTAAGCGTGTAATTATAAATCGTGTTAAGTCGTTCATTTTCTGTCTCGGAGGCTTCGTACTGAAAACCCAGCGACGCCAAATAACTGCTCTCGTCCGTTTCGCCAGCCGCCAACATGCATTCCATCAGCCCAATGATTCGGTAGGGATCGTCAGCCTGACAGAGTTTTTCCATTAACCCAGCCACTCGCTGACCGACGATACCTGATAAGGATAAGCCCCGACGAGCCCGGTCCAGTGTAGTTTTAAGCGATTTATTCTCAGGCAGGGCAAGGAACTGGTGCCCCCAGAAATCTTCCGTAAAGTGAATAACCGTAGAGTAGGGTAGCCGACAGGCTTTTAACTGACCCGGCTCGGTTTCGTCCCGATCATAATACCAATAATGGGGTAAGTTCGCGCCTACCAACACCACATCGCCAGCTTTAAATCGGCGAATACTATCCCCGACGAACTGCGTACCGCTCCCCCGGTGAAAGTAAATCAGCTCGACTTCCTTGTGACAATGCCAACGGTTATTGATGTTCGGTATCAGCTCCTGACGAACACTAAAGGACCGGTTTGGGGCCGTGGTTACTTGTAACAGCTGCGGTTTCATAGCAATATGTTATTAGGGAATTACGCAGAATGTCTCTTTTCTGGTTAAAATAGCTTACAATATTGATAAGTTCCTAATTAATCATCAATAAGAAACATATGTTCTTTGTGGAGCCAGAAAGCACATTGCCTGTTTCCATGAACTCAGCCCAGAACCGCTTCGCCATTGTCATCATTACCGTACTTTTTTTCCTGTGGGGTTTTGCGCTCAACCTGAATCCGATCCTGATTCCCCATCTCAAAAAAGCCTGCCAATTATCGGACGCCCAATCGGCGCTGATCGACTCGGCGTCCTACATAGCGTACTTCGTGGTTGCCCTGCCAGCGGGGCTGTTTGTTCGGCGGTACAGCTATAAGGCGGGTATCACTCTGGGTTTGCTTCTGTTTGCGTTCGGTACGTTTCTGTTTTACCCCGCAGCTGAGCAGCGGCAGTATAGTTTGTTTCTGGTGGCGCTGTTTGTGATTGCCAGTGGGCTTACGCTGCTAGAAACGTCGGCCAATCCGTACATGCTGGTGCTGGGGCCAGCTGAATCAGCCACGCAGCGGCTCAATTTTGCGCAATCGTTCAACGGACTAGCGGCTTTCCTGGCCCCGTTGCTGGGTGGTACGTTTATTTTGTCCGGGCGTACGTTGTCCGCTAGTGAGCAGCAGGCTATGTCACCTGAGCAACTAGACACGTATTTACAGGCCGAGGCTTCGTCGGTTCAGCTGCCCTTTCTTATTATCGGTATGATTGTGCTGGTGGTCGCCATTCTTATTATCGCGACTCGCCTGCCGGCTATCCAGGAAGACGATGAGTCGACGCAGGCAACTGGCGGTTCGCTGCTGAGCCAGAAGAATTTGTGGCTGGGCGTTACGGCGCAGTTTTTCTACGTGGGTGCCCAGGTTTGTGTCAGCAGTTTCTTTATTCGGTTTGTCAATCAGGTAGCGGGCATCGGCGAAAAAACGGCGGCTTTTCTGTTATCGGGAGCCTTGCTGGGCTTTATGATCGGCCGCTTTCTGGGTACGTTTCTAATGCGCTTCATTGCTCCCCCTCGTTTGCTGGCCCTGTACAGTGTGTTCAATGTCGTACTGCTAATCGTTGCTGTACTCAGTCGGGGTATGATTCCTGTCTATGCCCTTACTGGCGTTGAGTTTTTCATGTCGATCATGTTCCCAACCATTTTTGCCCTAAGCATTCGAGATCTGGGGTCAAAAACCAAAGTAGGTTCGTCGTTTGTCATCATGGCCATCGTGGGCGGGGCTGTTTTCCCGGTGATTATGGGACATGTCTCCGACCTGAGCACGATGCAAATTGCTTATTTGGTACCGGCCGTCTGCTTTTTACCCATTCTTTACTTCGCCGTAAAAAACTTTTCGGTGAAGCGAGTAACGTTAATGGCTTCTCATTAATCGGTAGTCCTGAAAGCCCTGCAGGTCTCCGGCAGGGCTTTTTTCTACTCAGATAATTCTCAAAAAAATATGGACTTACAATTAGCAGACAAAGTCATTCTCGTGACGGGTGGTGCCAAAGGGATCGGTGAAGGCATTGTCAATGTGCTGGCGGCCGAAGGGGCTATCCCGGTCGTTATTGGCCGAAATGAAGCCGACAATCAGCAGGTTGTCGACGCGCTGAAAACGGGTGGCAAGCAGGCGTTTCAGGTCGTTGCTGAACTAACCAGACCGGAGGATTCCGAGAAAGCGGTCAACGCCGTTCTCGCCCAATTTGGCCGAATCGACGGGCTGGTGAACAATGCCGGAGTAAACGATGGTGTCGGTCTGGAATCAGGGGATTACAACCGGTTTATTGCCTCGCTCCACAAAAACGTGGTGCATTACTACCTGATGGCCCATTACGCCCTTCCCGCGCTCAAAGCGTCGAAAGGCGCGATTGTCAACATCACGTCGAAAACAGCCGATACAGGTCAGGGAAATACATCGGCCTATGCAGCGGCCAACGGCGGGCGCAACGCGCTGACCCGCGAATGGGCTGTCGAACTGCTGAAATATGGTATTCGGGTCAACGCCGTCGTGGTAGCTGAATGCTGGACTCCGTTGTACGAACGCTGGATTCAGTCATTACCGAACCCGGCGGATAAACTGGTGTCCATCACCGCGCACATTCCGCTGGAAAACCGGATGACAACCGCCGAAGAAATTGCCAATACAACGGCCTTCTTACTATCGAACCGTTCCAGCCACACCACCGGTCAGCTGGTCTACGTCGATGGTGGATACGTTCACCTCGACCGGGCACTGGCCAATGCGGAATAAATCGATGAACAGCTTACGTTGTACAGCCCCCGGTCAGCTTGCCTACAGTGTCGAAGCGATGCCCGACCTTCGACCAAACGAAGCCATTGTCCGCATCAAACGCATCGGCATCTGCGGAACCGATCTGCACGCTTACGAAGGCACGCAACCGTACTTTTCGTATCCTCGCATCCTGGGGCACGAACTGGCCGGTGAACTTGTCGCGATCGACGGCACGACCACTTTTACGCTAGGCGAAGCGGTGACCATCATGCCGTATTTTCACTGTGGCCACTGCATCGCCTGCCGATCGGGCAAACCCAACTGCTGCCAGCAGATGCAGGTATGTGGCGTACACGTTGACGGGGGGATGCGCGAGTACCTATCCGTCCCCACGTCTTCGCTTTTGCCCGGCAACGGCCTGAGCTTTGACGAACTGGCGCTGGTTGAGCCGTTGGCGATTGGGGCACACGGTGTGCGTCGGGCGGCCGTTCAACCCGATGAACACGTACTAGTGGTTGGCGCGGGGCCCATCGGCCTGGGTGTTATGGAGTTTGCCCGCATTGCCGGTGGTATCGTTACAGCGCTGGATATCAACACCAACCGGCTGGACTTTTGCCAGCAGCAGTTGCAGGTTTCGCACGTTGTCGATGCTCGAAGTGAAAACCCGATCAAGCAGATTCGGGCCATCACCAACGGCGACATGCCCACGGTCGTCATCGACGCAACAGGGAGTCTGAAAGCCATCGAACAGGGTTTTTCGTACCTGGCCCACGGGGGCCGCTACGTGCTGGTCGGGCTTCAGAAAGGCGAGATTTGTGTTAGTCACCCCGAGTTCCACAAGCGCGAAGCGACGCTGATGAGTAGCCGTAACGCGACACGGGCGGACTTTGACCACGTCATGATTGCGCTGGCAACCGGTCAGATAAACCCGCTTACCTACATCACGCACCACGTTTCGTTCGGGCAGGTGGCCGATGCGTTCGAAAGCTGGCTCGATCCTACTAGTGGTGTCATCAAAGCGATGATCAGTATCGACTGATGCTATTTTTACAAGAATCCAGTTGAAAATGCCCCCCTTGAAGGGGCTCTGTTCGCAGTTGAGTATAGCCCCCTTATTGAATTTTATTAAATAACTGACGAAATGAGCCTACTATCGTGGTGTCGGGTTTGAGAACCCGACACCACGACGTAAATCAATGAGGGGGCTGGGGGTAATTGACCATTTACGTAACCTATAAACCACTAACCAACATAATCATGCTATCAAGAAGACATCTGCTGAAAGGACTGGCCAGCGCTGTACCTGCCTGGTATCTATCCAAAGTAGAAGGGCTGGCGTTCCCAAATGCTCCGCTGGTAGCCGGTGAGCCTATGGCAACCGGTAAGTTCAAGCCAACCTGGCAATCGCTGGCTCAATATCAGGTACCCAACTGGTACCGCGATGCCAAATTCGGCATCTGGGCGCACTGGGGTGCACAGTGCCAGCCCGAAGCTGGCGACTGGTATGCCCGCGAGATGTACGACGAGGGTAGCGGAAAGTACAATTTCCACCTGAAGAAATACGGTCCTCAGTCCAAATTTGGGTTTAAGGACGTCATCAACGAATGGAAGGCCGACAAGTGGAATCCGGATCAGTTGCTGGCGTTGTATCAGAAAGCGGGGGCGGAATACTTCGTCGCTATGGCGAACCACCACGATAATTTCGACAACTACGACAGCAAGTACCAATCCTGGAATTCGACCAAGCTGGGTCCGAAAAAAGATTTGATCGGCGGCTGGGCCAAAGCGGCAAAAAAACACGGCCTGCGCTTCGGCGTCAGCGTCCACGCGGCTCACGCCTGGAGCTGGTACGAAACGGCACAGCGAGCCGACAAGAAGGGCCCCTACGCCGGTGTTCCGTACGACGGGAAGCTAACTAAAGCCGATGGCAAAGGTACCTGGTGGGAAGGTTACGACCCGCAGGAACTGTACGCCCAGAATCACGCCCTGAGCGAAGGCAGCGAGAACACCGGCAACATCCATAAACAGTGGGACTGGGGCAACGGCGTCAGCGTACCCTCCAAGGAGTACTGCGAGAAATTCTACAACCGCACGGTCGATCTGATCAACAAATACAGCCCTGATCTGGTGTATTTCGACGATACGGCCTTACCACTCTGGCCCATCAGCGATGCCGGTCTGCGGATTGCGGCCCACCTCTACAACAACAGCATGAAACGGCACGGGGGCAAGCTGGAAGCCGTACTGAACGGAAAAGTCCTCACGCCCGAGCAGCAGAAATGCATGGTGTGGGACATCGAGCGCGGGCAGTCGAATCAGATTGAGCCTTTCGTCTGGCAAACCGATACGTGTATCGGCAGCTGGCACTACAACCGGCATATTTACGAAAACAACGAGTACAAAACGCCCAAAACCGTCATTCACACACTGGCCGACGTGGTGAGTAAGAACGGCAACCTGCTGCTAAGCGTACCCGTGCGCGGAGATGGTTCTATCGATGAAAAGGAAACCGCCATCGTGGAGGGAATCGCCAGCTGGATGGCGGTGAACCGGGAAAGCATCTTCGGTACACGGCCGTGGAGCGTGTTCGGCGAAGGACCGGCTATCGAATCGGCTGCGCCCCTGAACGCGCAGGGTTTCAACGAAGGAAAAGGCAAACCCTTTGGCCCCGAAGACATCCGCTTCACGACGAAAGGCAATGCGCTCTATGCCATTGTGATGGGGTGGCCCACGGACGGAAAAGTGCGCATCAAAACACTACGTTCCGGGAATACCGCGCTGAAGCATAGTGTCAATAAGGTGCAGTTACTCGGGCACTCGGAGAGTCTGTCGTTCACCCCTACGGGCGACGCCCTGGAAGTGACGCTCCCCAATCGTAAGCCCAGCGACTACGCCCACTGCCTGAAAATTACGTAGGGAATTGACTCTGTAAAACCCTAACGCCTTAGTGGAAGTCCTGTCGTACGGGGCTTTCGCTAAGGCGTTGTCGGTACGTACGCAGCATATCAAGTCGAAATAGAAGTGCCTAACCATCACTTAGCCACCGTTTCTCATGTCGTTACGAAGCATTCTCTTTCTGGTATTATGGAGCGGTAGTTTGGTCGTACCGCTGACGACGTCCCAAGCCCAGGGACCGGGAAAACGGCCCGCCCCTACCGCCGACCAAAACTACCGCAATCCCATTTTGCCTGGTGATTTTCAAAACACGGACGTTATCCGGGTAGGCACGACATACTACTACATATCGGCGACGAAAGAGTTGTCGCCGGGCATGCTGATTATGGTCTCCAAAGACCTGGTCAACTGGAAACCGATAGGCCACGCGGTCAATGACCTGACGCAGATTCATCCGCGCTATAACTACGACCGGATGGAAGGCAACAGCCGGGGTATCTGGGCCGGCTCGATCCGTCATCATAACAATCAATTTTACGTTTATTTCACCGATCCTGATTACGGCCTGTTCGTCACAACGGCCACCCGCCCCGAAGGCCCCTGGTCGACACTGACCCCTATAAAAAAAGAAGCAGGCTGGGATGACCCCTGTCCGTTCTGGGATGACAACGGTCAGGCTTATCTGGTGATGACCAGCTTTGCCGACGCCTACAAGATTCGTCTGTTCAGAATGCGTAACGATGGTAAAGCCCTGCTTGACACGGGAACGGTGCTTTACCAGGGCAAGGGCAGCGAAGCCAACAAGCTGTACAAAATCAACGGCTACTACTACCATTTTTTCAGTGAAGTGACGGCAGAGGGCCGCATTCCCTTCATGGCCCGTGCCCGCGCGATTCAGGGGCCGTATGCGGAACGTCGCCAACTGATTCACAAAGCCGAAGGCGAACCCAATCAGGGTGGGCTGGTGCAAACCACCGGGGGGCAGTGGTATTTCGTTACGCACCACGGGAACGCCTACTGGTGTGGCCGCGAGGCTAGTTTACTACCCGTAGTCTGGCAGGATGGCTGTCCCCTGTGGGGAAAACCGGGCTCCGACGGCATCGGGAACATGGTCTGGTCCGCCGAAAAGCCACGTCAAACCGGCCCGATCGACACGGTACAGACCAGTGATGAATTTTCGACAGCAACACTATCGCCCCAATGGGAATGGTATTTTCAGCCACGGTCCGACAAATGGTCGCTGACGGAAAACCGCGGTTTTCTGCGTCTGTACGCTTGCAAACCGTTACAGTCCGACCAGATTACCAAGACGACCAACGTACTGACGCAACGCCCGCTACGGACCGACAAAAACGTCGTTACAGTGAAGATGGATATCTCGCATATGGTGAATGGGCAGGCAGCGGGGGTAGCCTTGTTTGGCAAGAAGACGGGCCGTATTCACGTCAGGCGATCAGACGCGGGCTTTCGGTTTATATGTGACCAGCCTGCTACATCAACCGCCATTGAAGCGATCGACTCGCGGGCGCAGTACGTTTGGTTTCGGGCAAGCTGGAACAAAGCCGGCGAAGCGCACTTTTCGTACAGCACCAATGGTCAGCAATTCGAGGAGTTGGGGCAGGTCTATCAGATTACCAATTTCGGCAATTACCTGGGTGCCAAGCTTGGCCTATACACGGTAAACGACAGCGCTGACAGTGGCTTTGTCGACATCGACTGGTTTCACTATCATACCAACCGGCCGTGAGTATTGCCAGCCAATCGGCTCCCCATTTTCGGATGTGATTACCTTGGAAAGGGACGGGACCGCCCGCCCGGATCATTCACGGTTCGACTCGGAGTCAGGTACGATTTGTGGTCAGTTGCAGCTCAGCCAAATCCCGCTTAGCTCATTTTGCGGGAGGGTTTGGTGAACCAATCAGCTATGATGACGGTAACGGCGACTGCGAACCTACCCCGCTTGCCAGTTCTCTTTACCCCATTCTAAAAAACAGACCACTCAGTATCAGGACTAAAGGACGTTTGGCTAACGTTCCAAGCGCTTAACCGTGCAATGCGACAACGTCGGCACTGGTCATTATCAGCCGCACTTGCAATTGTAGCCGTATTACATAAAAATTTATACATTTGCGCTTGTTTAAAATTAGTCTAAATAAGTATGAATCGAATTTTAGTTTTTCTCCCACTGTTGATTTCACTACATGTCGTAGCCCAAACCGGCACCGTCCGAGGAACCATTACGACATCGAACGGTAACCCTGCCGGGTTTGTAACTGTTCGGCTGGACAAATTCAGTACGGGAGCCGTAACAAATGCAACCGGTAGCTATACGATCGAAAACGTGCCGGGAGGTCTCCATACGGTTACCGCTAGCTTCGTTGGCTACAACACCCAAACAAAGGAGATAACTAGTACAGATGGACAAATCGTTACCGTTGACTTCGTGCTCACCGAGGCAGAAGCTAACTTGTCTGAAGTGGTCGTTTCAGCAAGCAGAACCAAGGAGTCGATTGACGAAATCCCTTCTTCGGTAGCGGTAATAGGCCTTAAAACCTTGCAGGACAATCTTGACATCACGACTAACCTTGGCAGTATACTGGAAAATCGTGTACCGGGCCTTGCGCCAAGTGCTGGATTGAGCAGCAATTTTGGGCAGACACTTCGCGGCCGTAACATGCTGGTGATGGTAGACGGCGTACCACAATCTACACCCTTACGAAACGGGGGCATGGATATCAGAGCTTTAGACCCTTCGGTAATCGAACGAGTTGAAGTAGTAAAAGGAGCCACGGCCATCTATGGAAATGGCGCTGCGGGCGGTTTGATCAACTATTTTACCCGTAATCCTAAAACCGGAAAGTTCATCAATAGCCATACTACTATTGGCACGAGCGGCTCATTGACCAATAAGGCCAACAGTATGGGTGGGCGTGTCAGCCAGCTACTATATGGTGATAAAGGGAAATTGAGTTATGTGCTGGGGGGCGTATATGAGCAAACCGGTGAGCAAAAAGACGCAGCTGGTGACGTATTACCTCCTATCTATGGCCTTGGCGAGACCGATTCATACAACGCTTTCGCAAAAATTGGGTATCAGCTGACGAACCAGCATAAAGTACAAGCTACGTATAACGTTTACAGCAGCAGACAAACGACCAACTATCTCACGGTAAACGGTGATTACAAGAATGGTATTAAGACGTCGGCAAAACTGGGCGAAAGCCAGGGTGTCCCGCAGGGAGTAAGAGGAAATCATAACCTGAACATTTTGTTTACAGGAAATACAGGCGTCGCCAATACCTCCTACGATGTATCGGCCTATTACCAGAGTGTAGACAACGTATTTTTCTATTCGACAGCATTTGTCGATGGCGGTGTGTCCAGGGTTTTGTCCAAAAAAAAGGGCGTTCGACTGGTACTCAATACACCTCTGAAACTATCGACCGCAGATGCCAGCCTAACGTATGGTCTGGACGCCCAACGCGATATTACGTCGCAACCCCTAGTAGATGGACGAATTTGGGTGCCCGAAATGAACATGCAAAACATGGCTCCCTTTGCCCAGGCAAGAGTGACATTTTTTGAAAAGCTGATCCTAAAAGGAGGGCTACGCTACGAAAAAGTACGTATTAGTGTCGATGATTATAACACGCTTCCTTCGGTAAATGTACTATCAGGTGCCGTAACGCCATCTATTAAGGTAAAAGGCGGTGATTTGGCGTATAATCCACTGGTTTTCAATCTAGGACTTCGCTATAATGTCTCTCCCTATTTCTCGCCTTATATCAGTTTCTCGCAAGGGTTTACCGTGTCCGATGTTGGATTGGCGCTTCGTGCTGCCCGAGTAGACGACGTAGCCAAGATCAACACCAAAGCTGTTATTGTTGACAGTTATGAAGCTGGATTTGTCAGTAAGATAGGTACGCTGCGTTTTGAAGCTATTGGTTATGTTAGTGAGTCCAGCCTGGGATCGAACAGCGTATTCCAAAATGGTTCATTTATCGTAGTCCGGGCTCCTGAACGCATTTATGGGCTGGAACTTACGGCCGACGCACAACTAACAAAAAACCTGCGGGCCGGTCTCAATTACAGCTACGTCGAAGGAAAACTGGATGCCAACGACGACAGGAACTACAATGGCCCGGAGGACGAATACCTGCCCGGCGCACGCATAGCCCCGCCCATGCTTACCGGAAATATCAATTATACCCTTTTGCCGAATAAACTGAACCTTTTGCTCCAATATACGGGGATTATGAAACGCAATCGTTTTGCCAAAAACAGCAACAATTCATACGATTATTCAAAAGGTCCCGTCAAGGCGTATAATCTGTTTAGTACCGCCATCAATTACCAGTTTTCCCAGAGCACCTCATTAAGCCTGGGCATAGAAAATCTATTCAATGAAGACTATTATCCAGCGCGTTCGCAATGGACAGCCTTAAATGATAACTACATAAAAGGTAGTGGCGCAGCGTATCGATTAACCCTACATATAAAAATGTAAGGGGTTTACAGCTAACAGGGGCCTGGATGTTATACCCAGAAGTTGGCCAAAATTGTGTACTGATCGAATGAAGAACGGGCTACGAAGGTAGTGGGGTGTCGAATCCCTCTTACCTACCGTAGCCCGTGCACTTGCTCAGCGAAGCCGGGTAACCTCCGTACTACGCAGTATACTTTTCGCTTCGAAAAAGTGGTACTGTCTATCACCCCAATCATTCACCCATTATGAGCAAAAGCCAATTAGCCGTTAAAAAAGCTCGTTTCAGGAAGCGTTAGTTAAACTTGCCATGCAAGCCGCCGTATAAGAATCGATTAAAACAGCAGCTACTACTTGGTATCAGTCGACTTTTTTCCAGGTAAAACGCTGGCCATTCTCCTTGGTAACGCAGCGAACTACCCGACCAGCCGTATCACGCTGGAACGTCAGTCGACTGTTCTACTTCTGCGGAAAAAAATGGTCCGCGCTACTGGCAAGCAAGGCCAATTCCGGTAGTTGATCCTTATGGTGTCACAGCGAATACAACTGTCCATTCCGGAGAACGATATCCATTTCGTAACCGCCTGGTTGATCCGCCACGTAGCGACCGACGTACTGCCTCAGCAGTTTTGGTGCTAAGTGTACCTGCGGCCTGGGTAGCCACAATTCATCGGGCATTTCAAAGACAATCACCGATAAGCTTTACGCACCGGGAAAGACGGAATCCGCATGATTGCCGAAATTATTGACCAAAACGATCGTTAGGTGTTCCGCTGGATAGTAGACAAATTCCGACATAAAGCCGGGATAGCCACCACTGTGACGCAGGTAAGGATTCCCCCCAAATTGGCCAGTATACCAGTCATAGCCGTAGCCCTTGCGACGGGGCGCGAAGTCCAACTGCCAGGAACGGGCCGACAGCAGCTGCCGGTTAGCGACGGTTTTTGCCCACCGTCGCATATCACCTGTCGAGCTGTAGAGCCCGCTCGCAGCACACAAATTTAAATATTGCACGGGTATCGATCCATAGAAGTGTCTGTGGGTCAACATTGGAGAGGCACCTACCTAGACGTTGCATTACTCCGGCATTGACGGGTTTGCCTACGAAGAAGGCTTCGAATATACTCTAACGGTCAACCAGAAACAGGTTGAAAATCCGCCGATGGATGGATCCAGCATTCGCCACACGTTAGTGAACGTCGTTGAAAGGACCAAACGCTGAAAGCGTTCTACTCAGTCAGCCTCTAAGTTGACCTATCCATCTGCCAACCCAGTCCAAAGAGTCCAAACGTAAATACAGTGCTATCCGTTGTGGTAGGCGTGTAAAGTAGCCATGCGTTCAACCGTGACGATCCGCCTTACCAACTGAGGTAGTACGCTGAAACAGGGGTAATCTTTTAACTAGCTATCTTGTTTCGGCTCCAACATATGCCCAGCAGCAATAATCCAGTCAGAATAAGAACCTCGCAAAAGGTAGGAGTCACCAGCACGTATTGCCGTTCCTAATGTGTATCCACCGTTTCTATGCAAACGTCAAACTAATCTGCACGTATTTATACTGTATGTAAAGGATAGACTGTTTGGTTGGCGGGGTCGGCAAAACTAATCCGACACGAGCACCCGATCCGAGCTATTTTTTGTTATTCTGATAACAGAGGGATGGTCGCGATCAGGCACCAAAGGCCATTTACGAAGGCCCTTCCGTTGTCAGACCGGGAAGTAATGCCTCAAAACTCCTACAGTTGATCAAACAGGTATATTATTTACTCACTTCACTAGCGTAGCGATACGTGAAAGCGTCAACGTCGATCAAACCGGTATCAGCGGTTAAGTTATAGTTGAAAATGCCCAGCCGATCGCCCCGATAACTGCCCCAGACGAGTTGCGTTTTCGTTCCTATTGGCGTGAAGGTTTTACCGTCAGTGCTGTACAAATACTGATTTATGCCGCCGAAACCCCAGGACGATTGCAGCCAGATCGTTTTCCCATCAATCACTGGACCCGTCGAATCGGTATCGTTAACGGTGTAAACCAAGTACCGTTTACCATCCTGTTGTTTTATGCCCAATGCGCTGTAGCTGGCCGTCGACAGATGCGTCAGGCCGGCATGTTGCCCGTTCGCCATGCCGCTCATGTCAAGTTTGACGGTGGCTACGTTCGACTTTGTGCGCATGCTGCGCTGGGTGATCGTATTGCCAGCCCGGAGCAATACTTTTTTCGGATTCTGCGGATCTATTGGCCGAAAGGCGTGCAGCCGGAGAAAGCCCCGCCGGTCGGTCAGTGACCATTTGTCGGACCGGGGTTGGTAGTTCCACTCCCATTGAGACAGTAACTTGGTACTGGTGAACGCATCGTCGGTCTGCATACGCAAGGGGGTGCCTTTACTGATGATCGGCTTCCTGGCTGACCAGATCATGTTTCCGATGCCGTCGGCGCCTACTGCCCCCACGATAGGCCAGCCGTCAACCCAGGTTACGGGAAGTAAACTGGCGGCCCGCCCTTCCCAATCGCCGGTACCGTGATGGGTAAAGAACCACCACTCGCCGTTTGGCAATTGCATCAGGCCACCCTGATTGGGTTCTTTGTCGGTTGCTGCGTTGACGTGGTTGAGTTGGCGGATTTCCCAGGGCCCGTGTAGGCTTTTGGACCGCTCCATCATCATTACCCGCCCTTCCTTGTTGACCTCACTAAAGTAGTGGTAATAAAGGCCGTTGATTTTGTAGAGCTTGTTAGCCTCACTTCCCTGCGACTGGTGAATGATTCTATCCGACTCCATGATCAGGCTCTTTCCGTCAGGGGTCATCTTGAACAGGTGGATGTTGTACTTTTTGCCGTTTTTCGGATCAAGCCCAAACTGGGTCGCTATGAAATAAAGTTGCCCATCATCATCCCGGAACGAACAGCAGTCGTCCCAGCCCTGCACTTTCCAGAGTTGGTGAAGGGGCTCCCAGGGACCGGCCGGATTGGTAGCACTGCTCATAAAGAAGCCATCATCCGGCGTACCGAAATACACCCAGAACTTATTGTTGTAATACCGAATCGACCCCGCCCATATACCTTTCCCGTAACTGTTCATTTTATCCCAGTTGAGGTCGGGACTTATCCGCGTGAGATCGTCGGCAACGTGACTGAGCAACTCCCAGTTGACCAGGTCTTTGGAGTGCAGCACCGCCATGCCCGGCGAATACTGCATGGTGGACGAAATGGCGTAATAGTCGTTACTGACGCGAATGGCGTCCAGATCACTGAAATCACTGGGGATGACTGGATTGCGGTACGTTCCGTTTCCCTGATCACCCCATTGTTCCGTTTGTTGCCCCCTTGCGTTCAGCCCGAAAAGCGACAGCAACACCAGCACTGAAATTACGCTTAACCTGGTCATGTTTATCCCGTAATTGATACAATGTATGGCACCTAAATATATTTCTCAGTTGGCTGTTTATCAGCCCTTTTGTATCCTCTCATCCTCGGTCTGTGTCCTCCCAGACCGCCTTGAAGTAGGCTGATATGAAGGCGTTCTGTGAGGACACAGACCGAGGATACGGGGACGTATTCATACTGTGGTTATTACCGCTGGTAGTCGTTGACTCAGATGCATCGCCAGCGTCTCCGAAACGCCTTGCTCCAGAAACTGGAGCAGGTAGGCACTGACAGCGGCCTCAAAGCCAGGCAATTCGGCCAAGTTCTCCCCCCACAGCGCCGTATTTCGTAACACGGTTGCGACGACCTGTTCAGGCGATGACTGTGCCCACAGGTTAGCAAAGTAAGTGACTTCGCTATCCTGAATTACATAGCGTTCCCCCGCCCGATTACCATAGCAAACGCCATCGTCCAGCTGCACCCCACGCATGAACAACAGGTAAGCCGCGAACCCAAACGCCATGCTTAGGGGTGGTTGCGCCTGAGTCCGGTAGTACTGCATCAGCGTCGGCACGTTTCGTAGCTTCATTTTCGCCGTGTATTGCACGGTAATTGCCAGCCACCGGTGTTCGATGTAGGGGTTTCGGAAACGATCCTGCGTCTGCTGGCTGAATTGCGCAGCCGCTTGGCCATCCACGGGATACGGGATACCGGGCGTCAGTTCTGCCGTCATCAATCGATCGATGTAAGCCGCGACGTCCGGGGTTTCCATGGCTTCCCGAACGGTATTGCACCCGGCCAGGTAGGCCACGCCACAGCTTAGTGTATGTGTCCCATTCAGGAGCCGGAGCTTCAACTCCCGAAACAGATCGATGTCGGGCTGAATAACGACGCCTTCGTCAGCTTGCGCAAAGGAGAGTCTGGCTTTAACCCGTTCGTCACCTTCAATCGCCCAGAGTTTGAATGACTCCGCGACAATCAGCAGCTCATCCTGGTAGCCGAGTTGCTCCGTCAACGCCTGATGTGTCGCCTGATCGGGCTTACCCGGCACGATGCGATCAACCAGTGAATTGCAGTAGGTATTGGCGCTATCGAGCCAGTCGAGGAATGGATCTTCCAGATCATTGTAAACCGCCAGTTGCCGAACGATGGTCCGTAATGTCTCCCCATTTTTCGGGATCAATTCCGTGGGAACGATAATCAATCCTTTGTCTGGATCGCCATCGAATGCTTGGTAACGGGCGAGTAATACGGCCAGTAATTTACCCGGAAACGAGGTTGGTGTGCCTTGCCCAATAGACTCCGCCACATACTGAATACCGACTTCCGTTGTATTGGACAGGATTAGCTGCAAATCGGGGCTTGCGGCTACCTGTAGCACGTCCGGCCAGGCGTGGTCGGCGACTAAAACCCGGCTGATGGCCGAACAGCGTACATTTTCTTCAATTGTCTGCCCGTTGGCTACCCCTCGAATGCACAGGGTGTACCGGTTGTTCTGCTTGGCAAACGAAGCGACGTCGCCACCACTGGTCGATTTGATGACGACAATCCGGCCGTTGAATACCCCCTGTCTGTTCGCTTTGTCAATCAGGTAATCGGGCAGTCCGCGTAGCAGCACGCCCGTTCCAAATTGTAAAACACGTTCAGGCAGTTGCTCTGTTCGCGGATCGTCGGGCCAGGGCTGGCTTGTCGGTAGGTCGGTATGTGCTGGCATATTCATAGCTTCAGGTGGTGTAAACAGTCGATGGTTAAATCGTACCGCCAACGTTTGGTGAGCGGTACTGATTTTCCCGTAGCTTCAGTGAGAACCACGGTTGCTTCGTGGTTCTCACTACTACACGACTGGGGCAGCTTACTAATTGGCCTGTATGGTGTATACTTTCCCTTTTTCGGTTTTCAGCCGCAACACGTAGCCTTCGTCGGTTTTCACAGCGGTTTGCTTACTGCCCTGAATGCGAACGGGTACATTGGTGAGCAGCGCTAGATCACCACCGGTCAGCGATTTTAGGGTAGCGCCGGTGAGGGTTGATTTTTTCCAGTTCATACTCACCTCGAAACCGCCCCTTGCTTTCAAGCCTGTTACGCTGCCTTCCGACCACGAATCGGGTACGGCGGGTAGCAAATGAATCTTATCCAGGTGGCTTTGCAACAGCATCTCCGCCATGCCCGCCGTACCGGCGAAGTTGCCATCGATCTGGAACGGTGGGTGCGCGTCGAAGAAGTTGGGATAGGTGCCCCCGCCCCGACTCATCTGCGTACCCGTCGTGGTGACATAATGCATCAGCTGGCGGATGAGTGAATACGCGTGGTTTCCGTCCTGCAATCGGGCCCACCAGTTTATTTTCCAGCCCTTGCTCCAGCCGGTTCCTTCGTCGCCCCGCAGTTCCAGCGTTTTCCGAGCCGCCGTAAAAAATTCCGGCGTTTGGGTGGTAATCTGCCGGCCAGGGTGCAATCCGAACAGATGCGATACATGCCGGTGGTGCGGATCGACCTCGCGGAACTCCTGGTTCCATTCCAGCAATTGACCCTGACTACCGATCCGGAGTGGAGACAACTGATTGCGCTTGGCGATCAACTGGTCCCGGAAGGCTTTATCCTGGTTCAGCACGGTGGATGCGTCGATCAGGTTAGTGAACAAATCCCAGATAATCGACATATCCATCGTGGTGCCTACCGATACGCCCTGCTGCTTACCGGCCGCGTCGAAGAATTTGTTTTCGGGCGTAGTCGAGGGGGCGGTTACCAGCTTGCCGTTCTTATCGGGCACCAGCCAGTCGAGCGAGAACAGAGCCGCCTGTTTCATGATGGGGTAAGCCCGCTCGGCCAGAAATTTCTTGTCACCCGTAAACTTATAATGTTCCCAGAGGTGCTGACACAGCCAGTTACCACCCATTGGCCAGTTAGCCCATAGCGGATCGCCATCGCCCCGGTCACCGACGGCGTTGCTGAGCCCCCAGATATCGGAGTTGTGGTGAGCGACCCAGCCTTTGGCGTTGTAGTATTCCTGAGCCGTAACGTGTCCAGTAGTGGCCAGATTTGGAATCCAGTCGAGCAGAGCGGTGTGCATTTCCGACAAATTCGTGACCTCAGCGGGCCAGTAATTCATCTGTGTGTTGATGTTGATGGTATAGTTTGAACTCCAGGGGGCGCGCAGCTCCTTATTCCAGATACCCTGCAGGTTAGCGGGCGGACCATTCGGACGGGAGGAGGAGATGAGCAGATAGCGGCCATACTGAAAATACAGCGTTTCCAGGCCGGGATCATAGCGACCCGATGAATAGGCCTGTAGCCGCTCGTCGCTGGGCAACAAGGCCGTTGGGTTGGACGCCAGCGTATCCCGAACGGAAAACGTGCAGCGGTCGAAATAACGCCGGTAGTCGGCCTGATGGGCGTTCAGTAAGGCCGCGTAGGGTTGACCGGTGGCTTGAGCCAGGTAGGAAGCGGCCAGTTTTTTCTCGTCTTTCCCGTCCTTGTCCGGACACTTGTCGAAGCCGTTGAAGCTGGTCGCGGCTACCACGTAGAGGATTACTTCGCTGGCTTTGTCGATGTGAATACCCGCCGTGTCAGTCTTGACCGAACCGTCTTTGGCGACTGCTTTGATGCGATACTGAAAGCGCATGCCGTTGCAACCGGTGGTGTCGTCGTATACGATGGGTTTCCGCCCCTTGGGATTGTAATAGTTCGGATCGACGCGGGCCGGGGCTTTCCCATTGATGACCAGTTCGTTTGTTCCCTGGGCTGTTTTCTGAATCCGTAGGAGCGAACGGGTCGCTACGTCGAACGTCAGTTGCCGGGCTTTGTCGGCACTGAGTCGGATTACCAGCGCGTTGGCCGGAGCCGAGGCCAACAGTTCTCGTTTGTAGGTAACCCCGTCAATCGTAAACCGGGTCGTAGCGACGGCATTGGCAATATTCAGATCGCGGTAATAAGCCGATGGCTTTCCGGCCGGAAAGCGCTGGTTAAGCATCAGATCGGCCAGCGGCATGTAGGATTCCGTGTAAAAACCCTGCATTTTTTTGGTCAGCTCGTCCGCTTTGGCATAATCTTCCTGGTTGAACAGGGCTTCCCGGATGGCGGGCAGGTACGTAGCAGCCTGGGGATTAACGCCTTTTTTGACGGGGCCGCCCGACCAGAGCGTTGATTCATTGAGCTGAATCAGTTCCTGCTCGACTCCGCCGAACACCATCGCGCCAATTCGGCCGTTGCCCAGCGGCAGAGCCTCAACCCACTGATCGGCGGGCTTATTATACCATAACTTCTGGGACGACTGGGCCCGCAGGCTCCCCACGCTAAGCAGCAACGAAGCACAACTAATTACCAATAATTTCATACTGACAAGAAAATAAAGTTCACTGACCCAGACAAGCCAGTTGCCGTTTTTTAAGCTGTTTAACCAGTACGTAGCGCTACCAGACTCACACGTGGTACGAGGCCGGTAGCGACGATCAGGAAATGCAGTTAAGTTAATAGCCTGGGTTCTGCTTTTGACCGGGATTGCGGTCTATTTCCGTCTGCGGAATCGGCCACAGATCGAATCGTGATTCATAATACTTCTTCTTCATGGTCGTGTTACCGGGCACCACCGTAAAGCCATTCAGTTCCTGCGTGGCGATGCCCCACCGTCTGAGATCGAAATAGCGGAATCCTTCCAGGGCTAGTTCGACCCGACGTTCGTGCCGAATGCGATCGCGCATGGTCGCCTGCGTAAGGCCCGTCGGTAAGGCCGGCATACCGACCCGGGCGCGCACCTGGTTGACGGCCGCATAGGCATTCGCCGGACCGCTGGCTTCGTTCTCGGCTTCCGCGTAGTTCAGCAACACTTCGGCGTAGCGCATCAACACCAGATCCTGACTGCTTACGGTGCTGTAACCGGGGTCAGATATCGTCGGGTCAAGCATTTTTCGGATGGCGAAACCGGTCGTGTTCGAGTTGGTAAACGGCTGGAAGGTTTGCTGCGTACCGTTGTATTTGTTCCACCCCTGCGACGGTCCGTCGCCCGGTACGAAAATACTCATGCGCAGCCGGGGGTCCCGGTTTTCGTACGGCGCGGCTGGGTTATACAGTGGGGATGAGGCCGTCGGTAGCCCATCCTTGCTTTCGTACTCACTCACCAGATCGGCCGTTGGCTGGAACGATTCCCAGCTACCCAGTTGCAGGTCAATACCTATGCCCGGATACGAGTTGGGTGGCAGGTTCTTGACGGAGAATAAAATTTCAGGATTGTTGTTCTGCCCCGGTTTGTAAAATACTTCACTGTAGCTGGTGGACAACTTGAACTTACCACCGTCGACAACCGCCTTTGACAGGGCCGCTGAGGCTGCGTATTGCTTTTGATACAACAACACCCGCGCCTTGAAGGCCTGCGCCGTTCCTTTTACCGCGTGCCCATCCGAGTAGGCCGCATCGGGTAGGCTGGCAATGGCCACGTCCAGATCTTTGTTGATGCCCGTCAGCACTTCATCCTTGGTATTGCTGGTGCGGGGCTGCTTGAAGGAGTCGGTAGCCGGTTCCGTGATATAGACCACGTTGCCGTACAGCTGGGCCAGCTGAAAATAGAAGTAGGCGCGCAGGAAGCTGGCTTCAGCCATGTATTTCTTCCGGTTCGTTTCGTCCATAGACACCTTGCTGATATTAGCCAGCAGGTTGTTGATAGACGCGATAGCCCGGTAGCTGGTCGCATACATATTGTAGACGTAGCCGCCCGTTGTCGGGGTCGGTCCGTTCAGGCTGATGGACGTGATTTCGGCATCCCAAGGGTATTGCGCATACGCGTCGTCGGTCAGCGCATCCCAGCCGGTGGGCCAGTAAAGCGAGACGGGAGCTCCCCCGCTTTTCAGGAAAGAATAATTGGCGGCCAGGGCCGACTGTACGTCAGCTTCCGTTTTCCAGAAACTGGCCGACGACAGTTGTTCCAGTGGGGCAACCTCAAGGGCGTTTTCCCGGCATGCCTGTAAGCCCGTAAGCAACAGCGCAACAACGATTATGAATCTTTTTGGCGTTTTCATGTGATGGATACTCTTAGAATTGAACGGTAGCGCCCAGTGTAAAGACCTGATTTTGTGGATAGGACACGTAGTTATCCGTCACCGCTGTACGTTCGGGGTCCAGACCCGGAAACTTACTCAGCGTGAGTAGATTATCACCCGCGAAATAGACCCGAAGCGACTGCATTTTTGCCTTGCTAACCAGCGTATTAGGTAGCGTGTAGCCAATCTGCACGTTCTTTAACCGGACAAACGAGGCATCTTTCAGGAAATAAGTAGAGGCATAGTTCTGCACGGGTGCGTAGCCATCGGCCCAGTAGATGCGGGGCATCGTTGTCGATGGGTTGCTTGGTGTCCAGCGGTTGCGCCAGTCGGTCGTGGGCACAGACCCTTGCCGGAACGGCTCTGCGCCCCAGCCTGTTACGTACAGCCGCTGACCGGCCGAGCCAAAGACCTGCACCGACAGATCGAAATTGCGCCAGGACGCATTCGCGTTAAGGTTGTACGATATCGTCGGGTAACGCCCCGGTGTATACGTCCGGTCACTGGCGTCAATTTTACCGTCGCCGTTCACGTCTTTGATTTTCAAATCACCCGGCTGTGGCGTAATGGGCTGCTTGGGCGAGCGGTTGATCTCTTCCTGACTCTGGAAGATACCATCCCACTGATAAAGGAAGAATTCGTCTAGTGGTCGCCCTTCTTCCCGGATCGTTTGCCCCCCAATTTCGCGGCTTCCGTACTGAACCAGCCTATTCTTGTAAGCCTGCACGTTACCACCGATCTGGTAGGTGAAGTCCTTGCCGATCTTATCGCGGTAAGCCAGTTCGATTTCAAAGCCGGTGTTTCTAACCCGCCCGTTGTTTACCGTCGGCGCATTCAGACCAACGTACAGCGGCACCTGGTAGCTGCGCAGAATATCATACGTTTCCTTGTTGAACCAGTCGGCCGAAACGGTAAGGCGTCCGTTCAGCGCGGCCAGGTCAAGACCCAGATCGACACTCTGCGTCGTTTCCCAGGTCAGCGACTGGTCGACCAGACCGGCGGCATAGTAGCCCGTCTGAAGGCTGTTGTTGAACGGATAGTTGGCCGTCGACAGCGCGTTCTGGTAAGGATAGGTACCGATATTCTGATTACCGAGTTTACCATACGAAGCCCGCAGTTTCAGGTCGTTCAGCCAGGTTATGTTCTTCATGAACGCTTCTTCGGTTAGACGCCAGCCCACCGAACCGGCGTAGAACAAGCCCCAGCGGGTAGCGGTCGGTAGCCGGGACGTTCCATCGTAGCGGGCACTGGCTTCGACCAGGTATCGATTCTGGTAGTCGTAATTGGCCCGACCATAGAACGAGCGAATCGCCCACTGGGAAGCCCCACCGTAGTTGGTTTGTCCTTCAACCGGCCCCGCGTTCAGCTCCCGCAGGGTATTGGTCGCAAATTCCCGGCGGAAACCGCCCAGCGACTGATCTTTGTTCTGCTCCTGCTGCGCCCCGCCCAGCACCGTAAAATGATTTTTACCGATCTGCTTATCGTACGTCAGCTGACTGTACAAAACCGTGTAAGCCGTGTTATTGCTGTTAACCGATAAGCCCAGCGTTCCAACGTCGAGCAGACCCGCCTGACTCAGATCGGAGTAATAATAGACCGGGATACGAGGTCGGAAGTCGTTGGATTTCCAGTACCCGAAATTAATACCACCCCGGGTTTCCCACTGCAAGCCCGCTGCTAGTTTGACGTTGATAAATCCGTTCACCTGCGCGTAGTAATCGTCGGTCGTGGTCGTCACATTGTCGGCAGAAGCGACTGGGTTTTTGTTTCCCACCTCACCATTGTACGCTCTGTACGTATAAAGGCCGCTGCCATCGGGCAAGGTAGGTCCGTACAGGGGCGACTGGGCCAGCGTAGCCAGAAACGTGTCACCGGCCCCCGACGACGGCCCTTTCCGGTTTGAGTAGCGGAGCAGGGTGTTGGTTCCGAACGTAATGAAGTCGTTGACCTTTGAGCTTAAGTTAAATTGCAGCGTGTATTTCTGAAAATTGAACCCGCGCATTACGCCCGGCTGATTCGTGTAGCCCAACCCTACGCTGTAATTCGTATTCCCTGCCCCCCCGTTGACGTTCAGGTAGTGGTTCTGCACGTTAACGGTTCTAAAAATATCGTCCAGCCAGTTATGATTCGGGTACTTGACCCGGTCGGTCGCGTTCCGATACAGATCGATGGTCGACTGCGGGTAGATGGGATTCAGCCCCGAGTTGCTCCGGGCTTCGTTACTCAGCTCCATAAACTCCGCCGAGTTGTCAATGACAGTCGGCAGTTTTGTCGGCCGCGTAATCCCGTTGTTGAACGTATAACCGACGGAAACCTTCCCGGACTTCCCTTTTTTAGTTGTAATGACGATAACGCCGTTGGCCCCTCTGGCTCCGTAGATAGCAGCCGAAGCAGCATCTTTGAGCACCGACACCGAAGCAACGTCGTTCGGGTTGAGGTTGGTTAAGCTACCGGGCAATCCATCGACGATCACCAGCGGATCGTTGCCCGCTCCACTAAACGTACCGACCCCGCGAATACGCAGACTAACCCCTTCATTACCCGGTTCGCCGGATGACTGCTGTACCTGAAGGCCAGGCAGTTGCCCCTGCAAGAGCGTAGCGGGGTTGGTCGCGATCCGTTTGTTGAGCTGTTCGCCCGTCGCGACAACCACAGCCCCGGTCACTTCCGCTTTCTTCTGCGTACCATAACCAACGACAACCACTTCATTCAGCGCTTTATCGTCCGTTACCAGCGCAACCGAAATCGACGTTTGCGAGCCTACCTCCACTTCTTTGCTCTGGTAGCCTACAAACGAGAATATCAGCACAGTTCTCCCCTGGTCGGGTACCGTCAGCGAATAATTCCCGTTGGCATCGGAGGTTGTCCCTCTGGTCGTGCCTTTGATCAGGACACTTACCCCGGGCAGACCGGCCCCTGTCTCGTCCGTAATTCGTCCGCCTACAGACCGGTCCGCAAGCTGACCATTTCGGATCGATATAGCAGGTTTGAATTCCTTACTATTGCGTATATACGCCCGCTCGGTTGCGGGGTTACCCACCGCCAGTGAGGAAAAAAGCGTAGCCGTACTTGCCAGACAGACGGTTAATAGCCGTGTCCGAACCGGAAAGTCGCTACTAGCTGGTAGTCGTTTATTTTTCATAGAATAAAGGATAGGATTAACCGTATACTGTTGATTATCAGTTACGGTGGGTGCTTACTTGACGGTTGGCTCTGTTTTAATCGAACATTACCAATAGACACGCTTTTTCTATTTTTTGAACTATACAAAGGAAAAATATTTTTAAATCAATACGATGCAGATATTATCCAGTTACTAAGCAATTCTAACATGTTGGAAAATGGTATTGCGTTTTTTGATGGCTATTTCTAATCAGTTGTTAAAGCGTCGGCTTTCGTAGTATCGAAAAGTGTAAGCCAGCAGTTGCCGGTAAAGGCGAAGATTTGCAATGTGTGCTTATTCGAAGAGTGCTGAAATAGTCTTACCTAATTAGAAATACACTATAGATCTAGTTTGACAGACACTGAGATGTAGGAGCAGGTATTATAATAGTAATTTAAGTTGTACATCACAAGTTTGGTTCGAGAGTCTATCGACAGGATTTTGATGAGAGAACTGCTTCGGTAACGGCATGAATCTTCTTGAGAAACCGCATCGTAATCTGACCGCCGTATGCCCCTGTAAATGCCTGCTCAATTCGCTAGAGCAGGCCCTTCTTATAGGCAACTTACCAAACTTGATCTGGCCGTTTACTGTTGGTTTTTCGATAAATCTTCAAGGTAATATACTTGCAATCAGCACGCAATTCTTCTTGTCGATGCGGTGCCCCGGTCATAGCCCTTGTAGCAAGCATCGCCAAATACTTCACTACCGCCTGGCAAGGCCAAATGCATTAGTTGAAGTCCTGTTATATCAATATTAGAACCGGGTAGCAAAAAGAATTACACAGATTGCTTGTCACGGGTAGTAACCAACTGAATCTGAAAGCAAAAAGGACCATCGCGTCGATGCAATTTTCCCCCGATACTCCTTCCCGTCGACCAATTGAGATCGGCCAATCCGGATATTAACACAATCCGCAACAGGAAACGAATCGATCGGCTATTCGCCCGTCAAATTGAGCGCCTTAGAGAAATCAGTCGGGTAACTCAAAGTCATGGCCATACTATGCAACATCGATTAAAATAGGGCTTTTATAGTTTAACAATGTCATATTTATCAGCACTATATAGTATAGCCAAAGTCTGATTTCCGCCGAATAAGCAAACCAATATCACGGCGGTTTTTTAACACAAAAGCATTACTAACTTTAGGCATTGTTTGAGGTTTCACACTGCCTTAATTTCTTTTATACTTCGATTAAATAATTATCCGCTCCGGCCTTTAGGTTTGAGGGCTACTAAGTCCACGATTTGGTAGCTTGCCAATTAACGAAAAACCGAGTGGGTTACCCTATCGCACGGAAAGGCTCACGACCTATGTGGGGCGGCCCGTGCCGGCCAATTTATTACCCACTCTAGCTCTACTTGTACGGCTCATATAAAATGTGGACCACAGACCCGTTAGCAAGGTATTTAGTATTGGGACACGCTACTTGCATTACCACCTCTAAAAAACAGATCTTATGCGGTTGTATTGTTTCATTGGCATCGACGTGTCGAAAAACACGCTCGATTGGGCAGTTTACACATCTTCTGGCTTAATCAATTTAATCTGACAATTCGCCGAAGGCAGTTAATAAGGTCGTCAAACAGTTGATAGCCTTACCTCTGTTTACTTTAGCCAACATCATTTGCTGTCTGGAACACACAGGAATCTACAGTGCTCAAGTCTTAGAAGTACTATACCAATAAGGCTTTTCCTGTGGCTGGAAGCATCAATCCAAATCAAACAAGCTGGTGGGCTGCAACGGGGCAAGTCGAATGCCATTGATGCGGTTCGCGTTGCTGACCGGCTCGCCGGTGCGATACGCGTATCAATTTCAAGATTGTCTACCATCTGTCAACCGACTCGTTCTGTTTTGAAACAACTAATCGAGTTGAGCCAGCTTCACCATAGATTGCAATTAGCCAACTGGCTGTCCCCCTAACAGAACAAAAACGATTCGGTGACCCAGAGCTGCAACGACAATTAAAAAGCCACTGCGGAGACTCGCTTGAGGCATTAAAAAAGGATCTTAAGCAAGTAGAATCTAATCTCAAAAGCCTGATTCAGACTAATACGGAGTTGAAAAATCTCTTTAATCACATTACCTCCGTGTTGATTCTACTGAGATAATCATTGTTACTGACGAGTTAAAGGCTATTACTGAATCGACTTAGCTAGATTCGTCCGATTGCCACGCTGGCGTAGCGCCTTTTGAACATCGTTCGGGAAGTAGTATTCGCGGACGCACTCGAGTCAGTCATTACTATCGAAAGTCATTAAAAACTCTATTGCATCTAGCTTCTATGGCGGCTGTTAAAAGCAAGGAATAGCTACAAATCTGTTATTAGCGCAAGGTCAAGGAGGATAAAAATCGAATGTTGGTTTTAAACACTATCTGCAATAATCGGACCGCCGAAGCGGCTAATTCACTGCGTCTGCGCCCTAGTACGCCAGAATGAAAAAATATAATAAAAATTATAAGCAAATCCTTGTTTAAACCATATAAATCGCTGGTTTTAGCAGGCTCCGGTATATGGGGAACTAACCAATTAGTTTACTATTCTGACCATTATGTCCAGCACAGAATATAGACAAATAAGTGGAGAGAGTTTATAAATCCAAATGCAATAAACAGCAGCCATCGGTTACTAACCAGGAGAACAGTTGGCGGAAATTGAACGTATTTTAAAAATGTTTCCAAGTGAGACACAGGAAATCTCCATTTTTTCATTACGGGACCTTGTTTGAGACGCTATTTTCGCGTCGTGACGGTTTTGTAGCTTTTTTTTAACGCGCCCTATCTGATGCCCAACTCTATCAGATGATTGGTAACCCCATCTTGATAAACAGCTCAACGACCAGAGGTAGGCCAAACGTTTGCTGGTGCCATTTAGCTGAACGATTCAACAGCCAAGGGGTAAAGGCTGTTGAAAGAACGTTGCTGAATCAACAGTGACCGGTAGTTTTTTTAAATCCAGCTCAGCGACTGCTGTTCAATACCCTACCTATTTAAGACGACAAATGGGTCTGCGATACCCGCTTGGACAGGCTAGGCATAAACTAGTGAAACACTCCAGTAACCATCGCCTACCCTATATTTAACAAATTTTAGAATTAATTGTAAAATATTGTGCCTAGCATTGTTCTCCTTGTTAAACTGAGAAGTAACTTCGTATTTATTAATACTATAATCTCCTATTCACGGATTGAAAAACAACCAAACCAAACACATTATGGATCCAATCTAGCTACCGTCTAATAAAAGTTTTAATAAATAGTACGCACTACAGATAACTCATGGCAATTTGTTACCAGGAAGTCAGGAAGCTCATGTAGGAAGCAGGTTGATTAAATATCAAAGTAAAACTAGTGAGGGCATGAATAACTGATAGCCTACGATGCAATGCGCTTATGGATTACTACTATTATTCTGCTTGGGGGGGCAGGCCCAGTCAATAAATAACCTCATTGTTCGGGGGGTCGTAGTCGACTCAGTCACCCATTATCCGTTGTCGCAGGCAACCATATCGCTACGGTCAACCTCCGACACGCTCCGGGTAACCACTCAGTTGGCGGATAGCCAGGGGCGCTTTTCGTTCTTAACCCAAACAAGTGGTACTTATTGGCTAACGATTACTTACGTAGGATATGGGTCACTTCATCAGTCAGTTGTCTTATCGAGAGCACGACCGATAGCCGATCTAGGAACGCTGTTTATCAAACCAAGAGCCATCCAGTTGAGGGAAGTAAGGGTTCAACAGCGCCAACCTGTTCGGGTCAGAAATGATACACTTGAATTTGATGCAGGCAGCTTTAGCAATCGTCCAAACAGCGTGGTGGAAGATCTCATCCGTAATTTGCCTGGCATAGAGGTGGCGAGCAATGGCGGAGTGATGGCGCAGGGAAAAGCCGTCCAACAAATATTTGTTAATGGCCAGCCATTTTTCGGCAGTGATCTGCGAATGGCGACCCGCAACTTGCCAGCCGACCTAATTGATAAAATTCAGGTATTCGATAAACGATCTGATCAATCTACGTTTACAGGCGTTGACGACGGGAGTCGCAGTCGAACGATTAATATTGTCACCAAACCAGAAGCACGCCGAGGTCAGTTCGGTCAGCAAGGTGTGGGCTACGGCACGGATGGGCGCTACCTGATCGGAGGTGGTGTAAATCAGTTTTCGGGAAGACGACAAGTTTCTCTATTGGGACAGGCTAATAATTTGAATCAGCCAGGGTACAGTTTACCTATTACCAGCAGTGGATCGGGGCTCTCATCGGGTATTATCCAGTCGGCAGGGGCTGGTCTGAACTATTCGAACCAGTTGGGCAAGCGGCTTGACCTATCCTTTAGCTATTTAGTTGACCGTACCGACAACCAGCAAGAACAACGCCTACGCCGACAAACAATACAGCCTAATCAGGCTATACCCGATAGTGCACAACTGTCTCTCGTCACAACGACTAGCAACCAAACGTCGAGTCGCCTACTCAATCATCGGGTTACGATGGGGGTTAACTTTCAGATGGATTCAATGAATCTCATCCGAATCACTTTAGCAGGAAACAGCTACACGAACAATACGGTAACCGCTATGACCATCCAAACCAAGAACGGTCAACAGGGACTTAATAATCAAAGTGTAATCGACAATCGGATGCAAAGTACAAATCAGCTATTAGCCCCAACAGTACTTTGGATGCATCGATTTCGACGGCCGGGTCGTACCCTTTCAGTAAATAATAGCTTGTCAGTTAATGAACTGACAAGCAACGGACTTAACCAATCTGTAACAACCGCCTATTCGTCAGTTTCCGCACAGCACAGCCTGTATTCGGTACAAGATCAGCAAACGTCTCAACATACCCGATCAACGACCGATGATCTGTCGTTGGCTTACACAGAACCGTTCAATGACCATCACTCGCTGGAAATACATTACAAACTCAATTTAAATCAAAGCACATCAAATCGAACCGTATTTGACCGTAGTCCAACCAATCCGACAGTCGAACAACGTAACCCCACTTTAAGTAATCAAACTCAGAGCGCCTTTCTTTCGCATGGTTTTGGCATGGGCTGGCAGTACCATCAGACAAAGTACCGCTACACACTTGGTCTGGATATGCAGCAGGCCCGTTTGAAACCCTTCAATCAAACTACTAGCACCTCGCTTAGTCGGCATTACCTTACCCTACTTCCTTATGCGGTCTTTCAGCCACAGTTAGGTAACAATCGATATATACAGCTTACTTATCAAACCCGAATGACTGCCCCTTCCGTCACTCAGCTGCAACCAGTCGCTGATGTAACAAACCCGGTGTTTGTCCAGACAGGCAATACGAATTTACGTCCAGAATATACGCATTCAGTTAGCCTTAATTACAACCAATTCCAGACCGAAACCAGCCGATCCACATCAGCAATGCTGACGGCCGAACTGACGCGCCACCGAATCGTACTGGCAACCAATATAGACGCCAACGGGGTTCAAACCACTCAGCCTATTAATACCGACGGATACTTGACACTCACTGGCCTGCTGACTGTAGGACAGCAGATGCATTTACGTCCCCTGATTGGGTCGTTTGGCCTGACAACTCAAGTAAATCTTAATCGGGGAGTAACGTTTATTAATAACCAGTTGAATCGTTCACTAGCCTTATTGGCTGGACAAACGGTTCGGCTTAATACAACGGTAGGCCCCAGGGTAACCGTTAATCTGGCTGGAACGATTTCCTATCAAGCAACTTCGTATTCGTTGCAACACAATGGGACAAATCAGGCCTTGACCGCTACGCTACAAACGGGCATTAGTAGTCAACTGCCCCTCGGTCTGCGCTTAGTTACCGATTTATCCATCACAACAACTGCTGGGCGTTCAGCAGGCTATAATCAGCAGTATGTTTTGTGGAACGGTTATGTCACTTACTCGCTCTTTAAACAGGACGCAGGAGAGCTACGCCTGCAAGTATTTGACCTACTCAACCAGAATCGCAGCCTGACACGCACGGTTGGTGACACGTATGTTGAAGACGGCCAAAACCTGGCGATCAGGCGCTATCTGCTCGTTAGTTTCGTTTATAATCTCCGACAGTTTGGAGCAAGCCAACTCAAGCCATAAAGCCTAGCCAAACTAGGCACTGAATATCAATAACAAGCTTTCTATTTATAAATAAAAAATAGTAGTAGCGATACTAATAACATCAACATTCATGACTGGTACTATAATTGCATAATTCTTATTAAAATTTGTAAATTTAGATAAAAGATAATAGGTTTTGAAAAGATAAATAAGTTAACTTAGTATTAACTCAAACCAACATACCACATGAGAACCTATTCCCTATCTGTCGTCCTTTTAGTTGCTGTTTTACTAGGTACGAGCCTTAGTTCGTTCCGTTTTGATTATACCCTGCCGGGCCTAAAAGAAGTCAAAGCAACAAACAAACGTGTTCTAGCTAATTCCTCTATTACCAAGCATGTTTTTGGGGGCTCTCTTAGTGGGAGTTATCCTTCGGGTCAAGGTTTCCACAGTTATGGTGCTTATCCCTTGGACCTAAGCAACATTGCTAACGGGAGTAATTTTACGATCTCCTTTAACGCAGGAGATACCCCAAATCGGTTTTATGTGCAGGATGGTGTAGGAAATTCATGGTACGGGCATCACAATTCTGCTTACAATACGAATCCTGCTGGTAGCCCTCCCCCTCCGTCAGACCCTTACAATAACTGGATAGGTTATACGTCTAGTCCAGGCCCCTGGGGATTCTCTGGTATTTCGGGTGCAACTTCAGGTAGTTTTTCAGTGACAAAAGTTAGCGGTCGCACGTATACCCTCTATGTAGAAACCGTCACGAACTCGAGTACTGATTATTGGTCACTGACCTATTAATCGAAACTTTTTTATATCCGCTTTACATCTGTATCAATGGTGTAAAGCGGATATTTTTTTATACGGTTACGCTAGCCATGTCGAGCCTTCCAATTACCCGTACCTTCCCGCCTAGCCTGACTATCCTTATCTAGATTGATACAACTATAGGGATTGTTCTAAGAAAAGTATTGAAGGTCGACCTGTTTTGGCCCACCCAGCAACCAGAAGCGATAGTCGCAGGCGCTACCATCACTTTCGGCAACAATTTACCGAATCAGTTCAAACAGCAGCAGATCCACCTCGCCATTTGGATAGGCCTCCCCCATCGAGCTGTGCTGGTTAGGCGTCAGATCGCTTTTTTTTACGTGCATTTTCTG
This sequence comes from Spirosoma oryzicola, assembly GCF_021233055.1. NCBI lineage: Bacteria > Pseudomonadati > Bacteroidota > Cytophagia > Cytophagales > Cytophagaceae > Spirosoma > Spirosoma oryzicola. The sequence goes on from NZ_CP089542.1 coordinate 127,735, forward strand.
CGTGAGTTTGAAGCGCCCCTTGTCTACCTGGTTCAGTACCGCCAGAGCAACGTGAAACTTGTATACACTCTGCATCGGCAGATGTTTATCACCATTGATGGTAAATGTTTATCGGCTGCCAAAATCATAGATACCCACCCCTACGGTTGCCCGTTTATGATCAATAATCTGTTGAATTTTGGGTCTGTAATGGCTCAATCTGAGCAAAGGTTGGCCTAATAACGCCCGATGAGCAGTCCGATAATTTTCATTCTTGTTGTGTTTAGTAAACACAGTATGTTGAGGCAACCAACTAATCTTAAAACATAGTCGAACGAGTTTTGAGAAATTGAGAGATTGTCTTATAATCTATAGCTAAACTTCATGCCCATTGGCTACATGAGCCCGCCTGCACAACAGAATATGCTGGCGTGAGGATCGGTAAGACGCTTTAGTAATTACCCCGTCTATCATTCTTCGCTCGTTTCAGTAGGCTATTACCGATCTAGAAATCGTGGATAGGCTGCCGTTCGAAAGGCGGATCGACCCCTGGCTACTCGCCTGTCATAGCTTTACCAGTTCTACCCGCCGGTTTTGGCTCTATTTTCTTCAGAATCATTGGGGGCTAAGGGCTTTTGTGCCCCGTAGCCTACGGATTTCAACCGGGATGGGTCGATACCCGACGCAGTCAACTCAGTAAGGACCGTTTTAGCCCGCTCTTCAGACAACGTTTTGTTATGGTCAGCGTTGCCCGTATCATCGGTATAGCCTTCGCAGCTTTAGACTTTTGCCGCTAGTCAGTACAGGTATAATTTCCTTTACCGCATCCTTCCCGTCCGCTTTCAACGTCGCCTGATCGACATCAAAATTTATGTGGAGTATCGCTTTCCCGGTTTGGGCCAGTTGGCGTTGTATCTGATCCGATTTGAGCAGGGTAATTGTTTGTTTAAAGGCTTCTTTCTGGAGAATGTTGAGTTTGCCCGAAGCACTATTTCCACTCAACTGAATATAGACATCACTCCCATCAGCTCGGCGAATGACATACACTTTTATGTTTTCGTCGGTATAGCCGATAGACCCATCCTCCCCTAAATAGGGTGCCTGGTTGTGATAGCGGTCATATTCCTGGCTGGTAATTTCACTATCGAAAGACCCATCCCAAGTAGGTCGTTTGCGCAAACGTGTCGGCTGAAGCCGTCAGAATCGGATCGCCGAAGCGACCACCGCAAAAGGCGCGTCAGCAAAACCCAGCTGCCGTCCAACAGTGGCGAGAGGAACACTTACCTGCGCTTAAAAAAAGCTAAGGCTGACGGACGTGTCATTGTCGATATTGATAAATCAGCCACGTGGCGGACCGTCGGTTAGCTATTTGCCCATGCTGGCTCATAAGTGAGCCCCTAAAGGCCAAACCCCAATCGTGGTAGAGCAAGCAGGACGCACTCACCTTGGCTTGATAGCCGCTATTACGCCCAACGGACGGATCTATCTAGGTGGCCAGGATCAGCCCTTCACAAGTCAGGATATCGTCTGGTTTTGGAGCGCTTGTGTAGCCGATACCGTAAACGAAACTTGTTGGTGATTTGGCAGGGCCGCCTTTGCGGAGGGGGCAGCCATTCATTGTAGTGAGTTGTTTAAGAACTGGCTTAGCCAGCGAGCAGGCCGAATCCATTTGGAACGCTGACCAGCCTAGAGTCCAGAACTAAATCCGGTCGAGTTGCTATAGAGCCACCTGAAGTGGAGCCTAAAAAACCAAGTGTTTATAAATTTAGAGCCGTTGGCCAAAGCCGTGATAGACCCCTTAGCTCAGCTATGAGCCAACGCCAAACTCATTACTACGTTCTTTCATAAAAAAGAAGTAGCCTTCTTTACAGACTAATTCACGTATCAACAATACAACTGTTATAAAAACTATAGCGTCTCTGGCTTTGACTTTCACAACACTTCTATGTCACGCCCAAGACAACACAATCACAAAAGAAAAATGGCACTAGTAACCGTAAAATTTCTTTCTGTCGGTTGGATAACTTAGTCAGATCGTGATGTACCTCCCTTTAATTTACTACCCGAATATATTAAAAGCGCATAAACCGCTAGATATCGAGAGAAAGTATAGCTGTTTCATAAATGAACGCAGCGAACCTAACAGTTTCATGCAATTAAGTCAACTGAGTCATATAGCCGATTTCGGTACAATATGATTCATTGTTCTCTGCACCTACAATTTATGGCTAACAACAAACTCGGTTAGCAACCAGTACCCACCAATTCTAACGCGTATTTCTCAGCAGTTCAATAATCAACCGATGATCTTCTCGTCAAACCAGCCGGGCGGTAAAGGTGGCTTGGTACATGGTTGACGTGCCCAAATAGGGGTTACTTAGTGCAAAAATTTAAAAAAAAATTTACTGAGAGGTAGCTGATGTAGTCTATTGTTAATCAATGAGATACATTAAATATGTAATTATGTAAAAAAATTAATATATATAGTAGGGAATCTACACTAGGCAGAACAACGTATTGTTGTAAAATTAAATACCAATTAAAAATACAGTTAATCAACTCTAAGACCAATAGTTATGCTGAAATCTGTAATGAATCGTTTGGGCATGGCAACGGCTGTGCTGGCAACAGGATTCCTTGTTAGCAATTGTAAGTCTGACCTTGATATCGAAACGCCAACGCCGGTGAACACAATGGCGAGTGCGCGTCTGGCAACTGGTGAGCAATACGTGCCGGGGGAAGTGCTGATCAAGTTCTCCAACGGGTTGAGCGCCGTTGGCCGCCTGCCTATCCTTAACCTGATTGGTGGTACCGTTGCCGAGACGATTTTGACTAAAACAATGCAGGATGCTGGTATCAGTGACGGCATTCTGCGGGTAAAAACAAGCAAAGAAATCGCGCAGGTGCTGACCCTGCTGAATGGCGTGCCAGGCGTGGAATTTGCCGAGCCCAACTTCATTTATACCCACCAGGCTACGTCTAATGACCCCTTGTATACAAACGGCTCGCTGTGGGGTATGTACGGTCCATCTACATCGCCTACCAACCAGTTTGGCAGCGCAGCCGGAACAGCTTGGGCAAACAACAAAACCGGATCGAGCTCGGTTATCGTCGGCATTATCGATGAAGGGTACATGACGACACACGCCGATCTAAGCGCCAACGCCTGGGTAAATCCATACGAAACAGTAAACGGTGTTGATGATGACGGTAACGGCTACATTGACGACGTAAATGGGTGGGACTTTGCCGCCAACGACGCCAGCGTATACGATGGTACGGGTGACGACCATGGTACGCACGTTGCCGGTACGATCGGTGCCCGTGGCGGCAATGGTGCGGGTGTAGCGGGTGTCTGCTGGAGCGTAAAAATGATTTCGCTAAAGTTCTTGGGCTCCGGTGGTGGATCGACAACGGCGGCTATCAAAGCCATCGACTACCTAACCGACCTGAAAACACGTCACGGACTAAACATCGTAGCTAGTAACAATTCGTGGGGCGGTGGTGGCTACTCACAGTCGCTGCAAAGCGCGATTGGTCGGGCTAACAACGCGGGTATCCTATTCGTGGCTGCTGCTGGTAACGGCGGTAGTGATGGCGTGGGCGATAATAACGACGCTACACCAAACTACCCATCCAACTACACCAATGCCAACGTAATCGCTGTTGCATCAATCACGTCGTCGGGTGCTCTGTCAGGCTTCTCGAACTACGGCGCGCAAACGGTTGACATTGGCGCACCCGGATCAAATATCCAGTCGACGTTGCCGTACACCGGAACAACACCAGCCTACGGTGCCTACAGCGGTACGTCGATGGCGACGCCACACGTAACAGGAGCGATCGCTTTATACAAATCAATCAATCCATCAGCTACGGCTTCACAGATCAAGTCAGCGATTCTAAACGCTGGGGTTGCTACCAGTTCACTGTCGGGCAAGACCGTAACCGGCGACCGGCTGCGGGTGAGTTCATTTTAAATACCAGATGCATGTGCATTGACAGGTGCCGGGGTTTACTCCGGCACTTTTTTTTTAATATCAGTTAATTGGCCGCCATAAGCCGTTATCAGGGGTCATCGGCAAGTTTTGGGTAGAAATGTCATAGTATCTTTCATTTAAGCTGCTCACACCGAAATATGCTTTCATCTCAATCGGGAGCATTTTATGAGATGCTTATTTTTAATAGCTGTCAATTGCAGTTAGCAGCATACAAGTCCGAAGCGAAACCTAGTTCAATTTGTAATTCTTTTTTTTCCTAGAAGATAATTAACGTCGTCGAAGAGGGCTTTTCGGACGCCGAAGTAACAACCGTACGAATTGGGTAGCAGGTGGCCGGTATCCAAGCCGAACGACGAATTAAGTTGACAGCTTTTCAAGATAGGGAGTTGTACGGAAGCGTTGACCATCAGCAGAACCGACAATTGATTCGTACCGGCTGGATAGGGAAAGTCATAAGTCCCGTAGTTCTGGCTGTATGACAGCTTTGTCAGCCAGTTTACTTGCTGCCCTATTTTCCCCGCGATACCCATGTGCCACAGCGATACCCGGTTATTCGTGATTGGGTAATTTTGGGGCAAAGAAGGATTAGCTTCTCCCCTTGCGGTTAGGAATGGCGTTCCAATAGTACGGCCCTGGTACGTCCAACCGTCCTGGTATTGTGAGTGATTAAAGTAGTTGTTTCGTCCTCGTCGTTGCGGGTCATCAATCACAAACTCTGGACCGCCCTGACTTTTTGAATTGAAGAACTCTAGAAGGAAGCGATCAACTGAAAATGGACGCCGATTTGGTTGCGACCGTTGAATGCGAATGCCATGTAAGCCATCAGTGATGTTCGTCAAATAAAACAGTGCCCCGGTCTCGTACAAATTCTGCCGATACGCGAACACCTTGTATCCTTTCATTTTTAGTTCAATACCGCCGTCAAATGACCCCAGGTGGTTACCGATCCGATTCCCCTGATCTATCGAGATGACACCCTGCGGAGGAACGTAGCCGGTGCCAGATGTGGCCATAATGACTCGGTAAAAAGCGTCCAAATCCGACGCAAAACGCCCGTCCATATTGTCCGACAAGCCAGGCACGCCCACTAAACCTGGAGCAAATCCACCCCACTGAACTTCCTGGTTTCCTCCAAAATACAGGTTTACCTTGGCGGTAGGCTTTCCGAGACGAATGTAAAGTGCCTTCTGGTGCAGGTAACTATTTCTGACAAATCCCGAAGAGAACCAGCCATGGTTGAATAAGGCGTTGATCGCTACGAAACCCTTTGTGAGGCCAATAGGAACATAGCCAATGGTGCTAATCTGAATTTTGGGTATGGGTAAGGCGTTACCCGACCAGGCATACGACCCTGACGTAAGCAACGTATCAACCAGACCAACCATCCCCCGTCGGCGGCCCGCGTAGATTTCGAATTGTTTCCAGCGTACACGCAGGTAGCCTTCGGGTAGTATCAGCTGGTTTTGCTGCCCAGTGTTGCCTACCACTTCAAGGCCATACCCCCAGTCAATGTTTTTTGGCCTTATCAAACTATCCCTACGATCAACGCGGTAGTTGTCTCGGTACAAGCCCATTCGCAACTGCCCTGTTGACCCGGATAGCGGTACTATGCCGGACTGATTCGCCCGAAACCAGAACGGCATAGCTCCATTCACGACGAAGCCCCCCGTTTCGATAAAGCCGTTGACAGGTGTTTCGTTGCCAGCAACAGGTTGTGCTTTCAGTAATTCGCCAGTAGAGCAGGCTAACCCGGCCGTCAGACAATACATGGTTACCGAAGAGTGGAATCTGAGCATTTTTCCGTGTTTTATACCGTTATGTCTGAGGTGAGTCTGGCCTTTTCTTTTTTCATCCGTTGCCTGTCAATGTGTCTGTAAATCAGGTTGTAGACGACGGGCAGGATTAGCAGCGAAAGAATGGTGCAGGTAATGAGTCCGCCGATAACGACGATGGCCAGCGGCTTTTGCGTTTCGGAACCAATGCCTGTCGATAAGGCGGCTGGCAGCAGACCCAGCGAAGCCATCAGAGCGGTCATGACGACGGGCCTAACCCGCGAGAGCGCCCCCTCCCGCACGGCATCGAGCATAGGCATCTTATTCCGCAGGTTTTCCTTAAATCGATTCACCAGAATCACACCGTCCTGTACGGAGACGCCAAATAAGGCAATGAACCCCACCCCGGCCGATATACTGAAATTGAAACCGGTCAGCCACAGGGCTAAAATGCCGCCAATCAGGGCAAAGGGCACGTTGAGGATGATAACGGCCGCGTCGATGGCACTGCTGAAGGTGAACAGCAGAATCAGGAATATGATGGTGATACTGATGGGCACAACAATCGCCAGTTGCCGCTCGGCCCGCGTCTGATTTTCGAATTCGCCCGCCCAACGAATCTGGTAGCCGTCGGGTAGCTTGACCGTCTGCGCCACTTTCTCCTGCGCTTCGGCAATGGTGCTGCCCAGATCGCGCCCACGGACGGAAAATTTGATGGCAATGAAGCGGGAGTTTCCTTCCCGGTACACAAACGCCGGCCCGCTATGCGTTCCGATAAACGCCAGCTCCCGCAGTGGAATTTTACTGCCTGAACGCGACGGAATCAGCAAATTCTCGATCTGCTCGGGGGTGTACCGGAACCGCTCATCGTAGCGGACTTTAATATCGAATTTCCGCTCGCCCTCGTAAAACTGCGTTACGGTTTTGCCACCAACCGCTGTTTCAATGACCGATTGTGCATCCTGCGTGGGAACATTGTACAAGGCCAGTTTTTGTGGATCAAGCGTAATGCGGAACTCGGGTTGCCCCAGGTTACGGAACACGCCCAGGTCGCTCACCCCCCGAATCTGCTTCATGACGTTGAACGTTTCGGTTGCCTGTTTGTCCAGCGTGGTCAGATCGTCACCGATAATTTTTATAGCCAATGAGCCCTTTACGCCCGAAACGGCCTCTTCCACGTTATCCGAAATGGGTTGAGAGAAATTGAAGGAAATCCCTTTAAACCGAGCCAGCTTCTGCTGCATTTGCTCGACTAGTTCGTCCTTGGTGATCGACCGGGTCCAGTCTTCGCTTGGGTACAAATCCACGAAGAACTCATTGTTGAAGAACCCCGTCGGGTCGGTTCCGTCGTTGGGTCGGCCCGTCTGCGAGATAACGCCCCGCACTTCCGGAAACTCGTTGAAGATGGCCCGTAGCTTTCGGGTGTATGAATAGCTTTCGTCCAGTGATACGGAATAGGGTAAACTGGCCCGTACGTAGATAGACCCTTCGTTGAGTTGGGGCAAAAACTCCGACCCTATGTGCGCACTGAATATGTACAGCGAAAAAACAAGGCTACTCAACGCAATGCCAATGATGGTGCGTGGCTTCCGAATGGCCCATTGCAGAGCCGGTTGGTATATTTTGGTCAGGCCCGCAACGACCGGGTTATGCCGTTCCCGTACGTTTTTCCTGAGCAGCAGACTACACAGCAACGGAATCAGCGTGAGGGTAATGACCAGCGATCCCAGCAGCGCAAAACCCATGGTCCACGCCAGCGGACTAAATAATTTACCCTCTACTTTCTGGAAGGTAAAAATGGGCAGGAGCGCCGTGATGATAATGATCTTGGACGTGAAAATGGATTTACCCATTTCGGTGGCCGTCTGCGCGATCCAACTGAGTTTGGCCCGCCCGTTGAACTTGGTCATGCCCAGTTTTTCGGCCCGGTGGGCCAACATCACAAACAACCCCTCGACCATCACCACGGCCCCATCGATGATGATCCCAAAATCCAGCGCCCCGATACTCAGCAGGTTGGCCGTCATTCCCCGCAGTCGAAGACAGATAAAAGCAAACAACAGCGCCAGGGGAATCACGATGGCAACAGTCAGCGTGGTCCGCCAGTCGGCCAGAAAAATCAGGAGGATAAACGTCACCAGCACAATCCCCACGACGACGTTTTCACCGACCGTATGGAGCGTATAATTGTTGAGAGTCGTTCGGTCGTAGAACGTCTTGATCTTGACATCTTTCGGCAGAATGCGCGTGTTGAGGTCCTCAATTTTTGCTTTCAGGGCCGGGATCACCTCGTTGGGGTTTTCGCCCTTCCGCATGACTACGATGCACTCCACCACGTCGTCCTGTTTGTCGCGCCCGACGATGCCCAGCCGGGGCTGAAACCCTTCCTTGACCGTCGCTACATCCCTCACTTTGATGGGTACCCCGTTGACGTTGTCGATGATAATACCCGCGACGTCTTCCGGCTTGGTCAGCAAACCAATGCCGCGAACGACCAGCGCCTGATTGCCTTTTTTGATAATATCCCCGCCTACGTTGACGTTGCTTTGCTGAATAGCCTCGTCAACGTCGAGCGCCGAAAAGCCGTAATTCGTCAGCAAGGTTGGATTTAAGCTGACCTCGATGGTCTTTACTTTTCCGCCGAAACTAACCACGTCGGCAATACCCGGAACACTCTTGATCTGCCGGTCGATGACCCAGTCCTGAATGGTTTTCAGTTCGGTAACGTCCTTTGTTTTGCTCTCCAGCGTAAACCGATAAATTTCCCCGGTGGGCCCGTAAGGCGGCTGCACTTCGGCGTCGGCCCCTTCGGGCAAGGTCACGCCCGCAACCCGGTTCGAGACGTTGGTCTGGGCGGTAAAATTATCGACCCCATCCTCAAAGATCATCGTCACGACCGACAGCCCGAACAGCGACACCGAACGCAGGGTCGTTTTGCGGGGAATGGAATTTAGCTCGGTTTCGAGCGGAACCGTAACGAACCGTTCGACCTCTTCGGCCGACCGACCTGGCCACTGCGTAATAACAATGGTGTTGGTGTTGGTCACATCGGGAAATGTCTCGACGGGCGTATTCAGAAACGAGATCACCCCCCAGACGGCAATGAGAAAAACACCGAAAAAAACAGCAAACCGGTTGGTTAGCGCAAACGTGATAATCCTGCGGATGAAGCTATTCATAGTTTAATGAATGATTGAGCGCATGAGTGAATGAGCGAATACCATCCGGCAGAGTAGCTTGCGCCAGCCATATTCGCTCATTCACTCATTCACTCATTCAAAATTGGCTTAGCCCATTAAGTCGTTGTAGATGAGCAGGCTACCTTCCGTTACCACCTGATCGCCGGCTTTTAAGTCACCGCCGGTAACGAATGCGTAGCGGGTTGTATTCTGACTAATGGCCACTTCCCGGACGGCGTATTTATTCGGAGCGGTCTGAACAACCACGTAGTACTGATCCCGGTCGAAGACGATGGCTTTTTGCGGGACGGCCAGTTGCGACTGGGCGTTGGGGGTACTGTTCAGCTGCGCATGGACGGTGGCAAACATGTCGGGTTTGAGCAGCCCGCTTGGATTCGCCAGCACAACCCGGACTTTTAGCACGCGGGCCTGCTCGTCCAGCACGCTGCTCACGTTATCAATGGTGCCCTTGAATACCTTGTCCGGATAGGCTAACAATTGAACCGTTACCGGCTGTCCCTGCCGAACGAGCGGAATATCCTGCTCGTACACATTCGCCATCACCCAGACCTGTTTCAGACTGGAAACGGTAAATAAGGGATTCTGACTGTCGGAGCGTAGGTCCTGCCCGGCGTTGACGTCCCGCTGCACAACGTAGCCCGCGATGGGCGCTTTTACGGTGAAATACGGGTTGCCCGAGCTGCTGCTGCCGCCGTAGACCCGCAGAATATTGGCCGACTTACTGAGTTCTTCTTCCGCTTTTTTGACCGCACTGCGCGCCGTCAGGTAATCCGTTTCCGAGGCAAACCCGGCTTTGTACTGCGCCGTTACGTTTTTTTCGCTTTGCAGGGCTACTTCAAGATCCGCCTTATCGGCTTGGTAATCGTTGACATACGTAGAAATATCGCCCGACCGAATCGTCGCCAACGCCTGTCCCTTCTGCACGTAAGCACCCAGGGGCGCATTGATTTTTTCGACGTTCCCACTGACCAGCGGAAACACCTGAATCACATCGTCCCGGTCGAACGTGACCGACCCGTTGAGCGTCAACTGCTGCTGGGGAGGCATACTTCGGACGGTATCGATCAGGTAGCTACTGGTCGAATCGGCCGCCGACGTCGGGGCACTATGCTCCCGCTTCTGGCAGCCCGAAAGCAGCGCACTGCCCGCGAAAACAGTAAGTAGTAAGGCGTTTAGGGATTTCATAGCTTGTTAGAAAAAACGGGTATTCGTCGTAAAGTTGAGTTGCTGCTGCGCCTGGAAAATGTTGTTCCGCAGGGCGATGTAATTGAGGATACCCGACTGATGCGTACGGATTTTATCCAGATAGTCGAGCAAACTGATGACCCGGTTATTGTAGGCTTTTGTGGCTTCGACGGATATGTTCTGCAACTGAATCAGGTAGTCGGGGGGCAACGTGGCGTTCTGCTCGTAATAGAGTGTCAGCTTCTCATAGGCTTCGATTACTTCGTTGCGGACAACGCTTTCCTGATTGTCGAGCCCAGCCTGCGCACTTTTTATGCCCAGTTTGGCGACTTTAATACCGCCCTGATTCCTGTTAAAAAACGGCAGGTCCATGCTCAGCTTAATGGCCGTGAAGTTCACGTACGTGTTCCCATACCGCTCGTAGGCCACTCCCGCCGTCAGGTCAGGGGTGCGGCTGGCCTGTTCCAGATTCAGTCGCCGTTCGGCGTTGATGATCTGCTCCCGTGCCAGGGCGGCATCCGGCCGGTTGACCAGCGCCGAATCAATCGACAGTTCGACCGTTGGCAAGGCCGGGACTGCGTCAGGAACCTGAACGGGCAGGATGAATTCAGGGGTCGTTTGCCGCAACAGCACCCGCAACGTCGCTTGCTCTTCGGCAATCTGGCTGCGATACGTGGCGATGTTGGTGCGCAGTTCCCGCCGATCCACTTCCAGGCGCGTTAACTCGTAGCGGGAAACGCCACCCGTTTTCAGCGCCAGTCGAAACGATTCGATCAGACGTCCCTGCCGCTCTTCTTCGCCACGCAGCAGCCGGATCGCTTCCAGGTCGTAATGCAGGTTCGCGTAGGACGTATAGAGTTGATACCGCAACGTTCGGAGGATGTCGCGGAAGGTGATCGACGCCAACGCGCGGTTACTTTCGGCCAGCGCCACGAGTTTGGTCCGCTTACCCGCCAACCGAATAAGCTGCTGAAGTTCAGCCGCGTAATAACCGCTGTTGTAGACATCGTTGTTGATGTCGGAGACTGGCGGTGTCGACAGGGGCAGCACCTTCCCCGTGTTGGGATTATACAGGTTGGTGGCTACCTCCAGGTTTGGATTCGTGCGCAAACCCGCCTGAATAACCTCGGCTTCGGCCGCGCTAATCTGATAACGCTGCGCCAGCAGCTGGAAATTACGGCTCAGAAACCGTTCTTCCAGTTGAGGCAGGCTAACCCGCAGCGTGTCAGAAACAGGCTGGGCGGCTCCCCACAACGGCAATAGTGAGCAGCAGCCAACCCAGAATAGATAGATTGAGCGACGAGAGAAAAACATAACGAAAAGAAAAAACCTAGCTTATGCGAATCGATTCACCCTGAACCGTTACTTCGTTACTTGACATGGGCCGATAGCGCCGAACCGGCCTTGATGATGTCGCCATCCTGCGTTTCGTCGGAAGCGGCCAGCACGACCTGATCGCCCACCCGGAGCGAGCCGAATACTTCAGTTTCTTCGCCCAGATCCAGCCCTTTCCGCACGCTTACCCGGTGGGCTTTCCCATCGCGGACAGCGACCACAAATACCTGTTCGGTTGAATTGACGACAGCCGTTGCGGGCACAACCAGCGTAGCCACCCGGCGGTGTAGCGGCAACGTAACGTCGGCGTACATACCCGCGCTGAGCTTCCGGTTTGCGTTTGGCACGTCAAATTCCGTAATCAGCGCCCGGACGTTTTCCTGTAGGCTTTCCGACGTTCGGGCCAGTTTGGCCGTGAATGTCTGCCCCGGCAGCGCGGGCACCGAAAAGGTGATTCCCACAGCATCCCGTACGGCATCGGCGTATAATTCCGGCACCGCCAGGGTAAGACGCAACCGGCTGTTGTCTTCCAGCACAAAAAGCGGCACGGCGTTGGCGGTATTGCCGTCGGGTCCGACCAGATCCCCCGCCGATACGTTACGCTCGGTGATGGTGCCATCGAACGGAGCGACCAGGCGCAGGTACGTTGTCATCTGACGGGCAACCTTCACGTTTGCCTGGGCAGCCGCCAGTAGCGAACTGTCGGCGGCTACCCGACTCCGGGCCAGATCAATTTCAGAGGCCGCCACCACTCCCGCCGTTTGCGACGCTTTTAACAAGCGGTTCAGGAGCGCCTTATCATTGGTGAGGGAGCTGTTGGCCAGCGTAATTTTTGTTTGCGCTTCGGCCAGTTGAGCCGTCAGTTCGGGGGCTTCCAGAACGGCCAGCAACTGCCCTTTCCGCACCCGCGAACCCCGATCGACAGCCACCTTCTGCACAAAGCTTTTCACTTTGGGGAAGATGCGGGTTGCGTAATACGGCTTCAAATCGGCGGGTAGCGTCAGGTCGCGGGAGTTGTTCACAGCCCGAACGGTTGCCAGCGTGTAGGTTGGCGGCAGCGCGGCTGATTCCTCCTTTTTCTCGTTCTCTTCATCGTGTGAACAAGCCATCAGGCTCATCATAAGCAGCAGAAAGAGACTCGTATGTATGGTGCGTGGTTTCATAGTTCGAATGCCTACAACAAGGCGTGTTCCTGGTGATAATATTGACTGTTTTCGTCGTCGGGATCGAGCGACGTAGAATCGAGCGACGATTTCCCCTGCACCCAGGCAAAGGTGTTTGGCAGGATCAGCAGCGCGGCTACGGTGGAGAAAAAGAGTCCGCCAATAACGGCCTGCCCCAGCGGAGCCACCTGATCGCCCCCTTCGCCGAACCCGGACGCCATAGGAATCATACCGGCGATCATGGCAATGGCCGTCATCAGAATGGGGCGCAGTCGGGTGTTGGCCGCCATCCGGGCCGCCCAACTGGCATTGCCGTTCACCAGGCGGACCTGCTCAGCATTCGTCACCAGCAGCAGCGCATTCGACACCGACACCCCCACCGACATAATCATGCCCATGTACGATTGCAGGTTCAGCGTTGCTCCGCAGGCAAGCAGCATCAGCAGCGAGCCAGCCAGCACGGCGGGGACGGTCGACAGGACCACCAGCGACAATTTGAACGACTCGAAATTGGCAGCCAGCAAGAGGAATATGACGACGATAGCGATGGCCAGACCGGTCTGGAGACTGCTAAGCGTATCGGCCAGCAGCTGAATCTGTCCCTTGGTTTTAACCACAACGCCACGAGGTGGTTCGCCCGCCTTGTCGACCGCTTTCCGAACGGCTGCCCCGGCGGTTCCCAGATCTTTACCCACAATATTGGCGGTCACGGTAACCAGCCGATTGGGACCTTCCCGATCGATCTCGCCCGGTGTGAGTCGTGTGCTTACCGAAGCCACATCAGCCAGAATATGCCGGTTGCCGTTTTCGTACTTGATCGGAATATTCTCAACCGCCGAGACGCTGTTCATCAGGTACTCCGGGATGGTGACCTGCACCTGATAGCCCAGGCCGGATTTAGGATCGATCCATAAGTTGCGCTCCGTAAACCGGCTCGACGAAGTAGCCGCTACCATCGATTGAGACACCTCTTCCGCCGTCATGTTGAGCTTTGCAGCCCGCACCCGATCGACCTTCATCGACAGGGTAGGCACGGCCAGCGGCTGGGTGATCTGAACGTCGCGCAGGTACGGAATGGCCTGTAACTCACTCACAACCTTTTTCGCGAATTGATGCGCCTGACCAATGTTTTTAGCCCCGACGGTTACTTCAATGGGTGTCGACGCCCCCTGGCTCATAATTTTTTCGGTCAGCTCAATGGGCTCAAACGAGATTTTCGTGTCGGGCATATCACGAGCAACCCGCGCCCGGATATTTTCTTTCAGCTGTTCATTGTTGACGTGGTAATCTTCGTGAAGCGCCACCTGAATAATGGCTTCGTGGAACCCGCTGGTGTACACGAAAATAGAACTGGTACCGTAGCTGGACGGGACCGTACCCACGTAAGCCGACGTAATCCGCACGTGCTCCGGCCCGACAATCTCGTTGATAAGTTTGAGTGCCTGACGGGTGGCCCGTTCGGTCACCTCAAGCCGGGTACCATCGGGCTCCCGCAAGCGCATCTGAAACTGCGTCGTGTTGGCCTTGGGTAGAATATCCGTGCCTAACCGACTGAAACCGAAGACAACTAACGCCAGGCTGATGCCCAGATAAGCCAGCACCGTCACTTTTCGATACGGCTGAATCCGCTCTACCAGCCGGGTATAGCGCACCCGAAATTTCTCAAACCCACCCACTTTTTGGGTATCGGGTCCGTGCTGATCTACCAGTCTGGCTTCGGATTGAATCTGTTGGTTTTCCAGACGAATTTTTTCGACTTCAGGGGCCTCGTCCTCATGAGCGTGATCGGCGGTAGCGTGACCGTTGTGGCTCTTCATCAGCCAGTTTGCCAGTACCGGCACGAGCGTCTGCGATAGCAAAAAGGAAGCGATCATGGCAAAGCCAACGGCGAGCGACAGCGGCAAAAACATGGATTTTGGAATGCCTTCCATCAGGAACGACGGTGCAAAAACGGCTAGGATACAAAGCAGGATCAGCAGCTTCGGTAAGGCAATTTCCTTACAGGCATCCCAGATGGCGCGGCCTTTCGCCTTCCCCGTCTCCAGATGCTGGTGGATGTTTTCAATAGTCACGGTGGCTTCGTCAACCAGCACGCCGATCGCCAGAGCCAGCCCCGACAGCGTCATCGTGTTGATGGTCTGCCCCCACAGGTCCAGCATCAGCACCGCCGATAAAATCGCCAGCGGAATGGTGACGACAACGATCAGCACACTCCGCAGATCGCGCAGAAACAGGTAGACCATCAGGCCCGTCAGCACCGCGCCCAGAATCCCTTCGCTAATCAGGTTTTTGACCGCTTCGACGACGTAAACCGACTGGTCGAATTCGTACGACAGCTTCACATCCTCCGGAACGGCAGCCTGTAAAGCGGGCAGCGTGTTTCGTACGTTCTTGACCACGTCCAGCGTTGACGCATCGGCTTTCTTAACCACCGGAATATAGATGGCCCGCTTCCCGTTGACCAGCGCGTAGCTAACGGTAATGTCGGCGCCATCGGCAACCGTACCCACGTCGCGGACGTACACATTCGGCCCGTTTCCTTTCCGGATCGGTACGTCCAGAAAATCGCTGACGTTCTGAATAAGCGAATTAACGGGGGACATATACGCCAGCTTGCCAATGCGCACATTACCAGCCGCCGAGGGCTGGTTGCTGTCGGAAATCGCGTCGACAACATCATCGGGAGTCAGGTTATAACTCCGCAGCAGACTGGGGTCAACCCGCACCACCACCGTTCGCTGGTTACCGCCAAAGGGTGGCGGAGACGCAACCCCCGGAATCGTGGAAAACATAGGCCGAATGCGCGACGCTGCATAATCCTGGATTTCGTTTAGCGAGTGTGTCGACGAGTTGAAAACCAGCTGACCAACGGGCACCGAGCTGGCATCAAACCGAACGATCTGGGGCGGTACGGTGCCATCGGGCATGTACGCTCTGGCCCGGTTGGCGTTAGTCGTCACCTCCGAGGCCGCCTGTCCCATGTTCGTTCCCGGATAAAAAGACAGCTTCAGCAAGGCCAGGCCCTGCGTGCTTTTGATTTCAATGTTGCGAACGCCCGTTACGTATTGAAACAGGTTCTGGTACTGAGCCGCGACGAACCCATCCAGTTGGTCCGGCGCCATGCCCCCGTACGGCTGAATGACGTAAATGGTGGGCAGATCCAGCTCGGGGAAAATATCGACGGAAATCTTTCGAATCGATAAGGTCGAAAAGATAACGATAGCCAGCATCCCCACCATCACGGCAATCGGATGGCGTAAGGCTGCTTTGATTAAACCATGCATAGATCAGTGAGTAAGTTGATTCAGAAAAACAGACAGGTCGCCCTGGGCAGCGGCTTTCAGCAGGAGCGATCGCCACAGGTTGTTGTTGGCGACGGCCTCGTCTACCTCTGCCCGGTTCACGAGCACAAACGACTGCGCTACTTCGACCAACGTACCCAGCCCGGTCTGGTAGCGTGTCGTCGCCTGCGTGTAGGCATTCCGGGCCGCCGTGGTTTGTATCGGCGCTTCAAGCAGTTGCTGCCGCGCATAGGCGGTGCGTAAATCAGCCGTTTCAGACTGGCGATTTAGGCGAAGCTGTTCCTGTCGATACTGCTGCCGGAACACATCACCCCGGAGCTGCTCCGCCCGGGTTTCGTTGCGAATGCGGGGTAGCGCCGACAGATTCCAGCGGGTTGACACGCCGACCAGGTAATTGCCAATTCGATACGGTATCCCCTGACCGAAGTTGCCGCTAACCTCGCCCGTTAGGTTGTCGATGCCCGAACCCCGTCCCCCGAACGAACCCAGCACGAAAATGGACGGCCAGTAGGACTTTCGAATGGCTTCGGCCTGCGCCTGTGACTGCTCAGCCTGCGCCTGCAAGAACCGCAGCGATGGCGCTTCGCCAGCATTAGCCGATTCGAGGGCCAGTTGAGGCTGACGGCTGTAGAACGACGTATCCGGTTGGTAGACACCGCTTCGAACGCCCATCATCTCGTGAAGTTGCAGCAGTTGCGTCTGTTCATTCTGACGACTTTCGAGCAACAGCAGCCGCGCTTTCGCCGATTCGGCCCGTGCCACCGATGAATCTACACCGGGTCGCAGGCCAGCGGCTGCCCGCGTGGTGACGGCCTGTTCAAACTGTTGCGTACGCGCGAGATTAGCCTGCTGAACGGCAACAACCCGGTGCAGTACCAGCCAGTTCAGGTACGCGTCGGCCACCCGGACCTGCTGCTGAAAGATCTCATTCTCGGTATCGGCCTGACTCGCTTGCTGCCCCCGCCGGGCCACGGCTTCGTTGGCTTGCAGACGCCCGAAATTAAATACGCGCCAGTTGACCAGCAGGCTGGTAAAGCTGCCCCAAACGCCCTGCCAGCTGGCGGGACGGGCCGCCCCCGAAACCGGAATCACCGACCCTTCATTCGGGAAGTACGCACCGGCCAGGTTGTTGAAACTGGCGAAGGTGTGCTGATCCTGAAACTGCACCTCGGGCAGCCGCTGGTTACGGACAGCTTCGGCCTGGTAGTTGGCGGCTTCCTGCTGGGCCTGTTTGGCTTTGATGGATGGATAGTTCTGCTGCGTCAGTTCCATTGCCTGCGGCAAGGTTAGCCGTTGAACAACTGGGTCCTGCGCCTGCACCTGACCGCAGGTTCCGATCAGACCTACGATACCATATATAATTCGTTTAACGTGATTAACGACCATGACCTTTGGTGGATTCCGCCTAGCATCGTTTTTTGAGAAACAGAACCGCAACAAACTCATTATCAGTAGACACGGACGTGTTGATCCGCTTGTCGGGTTGGACTGAGAAAGAGAACGTGTGTGGGTATCATGCATTGGGAGAACAAGTAATGTTGACTCCACAAAGATGCTGTCGCGAGATTAGAACCGTCTGAGAACGGCATTAGATCTTATGAAATCGTAGCGGGCTCCGACGGCGTAGCGGTGTCGGAGTAGATGGGCAGCCGGACGGTGATGGTCGTTCCCTGATCCAATACCGACTGAACGTTGATGGTCCCTTTGTGAAACGCAATAAGCCGCTTGGCCACGGCCATACCGACGCCGTATCCTTCGGTTTTGCCTACGTTGCGGCCCCGATACAACGGCTCAAACAAATAGGGCAGGTCCTCAGCCGGAATACCTCTTCCCTGGTCGGTAATGGTAATAACGTATTGCCCCTTCGCCTGTTCAGTACTTAGTTCAATCCAGACGGGTTGCTGTGAGTATTTGCAGGCGTTATCGAGGAGGTTAGTCAATACGGTGGTTAGCAACGGCTCATGACCCAGGATCTCAAAATAGTCGGAGTCTGACAGAGTTCCAAACTGAAAATACAGGGCTGTATCGGGGTATTTGGCTTTGGTTTGCGCCATCGCCTTTTCGATGCACTCGTCTAGCCGGATGGGCTGACGGGCAACGGCTACATTCTCGGATTTCGATAGGCTCAGCAGCCCATTGGTTAGTTCGATGATGCGCTTACTATCCAGCACGGCTAACTCCATACTCCTGCGCCATTGGTCCGGTACTTTATCGTAACTAAGCGACGTCTGGAGTGTACCGAGCATATTTGTCAGGGGCGTACGAAGCTCGTGGGACGCGTGCGAAATAAAGCTCCGCTGATTCTCAACATTGGTCTGCAAGCGGGTGAGCATCTCATTGAATGTCATCGCCAGTTGCGCCAGTTCGTCCCGCTTGTTTCCTTCATCGAGCCGTATGGTTAATTGCGAATCGGATTGCTGGTTAACGTCGGCTACCATGCGTGCGATGGGCTGTAAAAAGCGGCCCGAAAAATACCAGCCAGCCCCCATAATCAGCACCCCACCGCCCAGGTTAGCGATTAGCAGCAGCACCCGCAAGTATTGGTCACTGGTATCACCGAGCCGATTAATGCCGGTCACAAAAATCGAATAAGGCTGATTCTCATACGTATACGTAATGCCAATCCCTTTCTCATTTTCGATATTGAACTGAACGGATTTTTTCTGGCTGAGCGTAGCCAGTAAACTCGTTTCCTTTTGCTGGTAGTCTTTGCTCTGGTTCGTGAAGAGAATAGTGCCCGTGGAATCAAAAAGGCTGGTATGCTCTCCGGTAATTGTCGCAAAATCGATGGCTTGTAGGCTATTGAGCGGGTTACGCAACGCCTTCCGTTCCAGAATGATACGGCCGTATAGCTGCGCTTTTGCCTGGAGACGTACGTAGAAGGCCCGTTCGCGGTAGATCGAATAAAAAAGGTAAATAAAAGTCGAAAAAGCCAGCTGAATCGTAATCACAAGCAGGATAAAAACAAGCGTCAGTTTGTTACGAATCAGCATAGCGTACGGTTAATTTTCGCGAAGTACATAGCCCATACCAACAACCGTATGCAACAGTTTAGGCGAGAAATCGCGATCTATTTTTTTACGAAGGTAGCTCACGTACACATCGATGACATTCGTACTTGTGTAGAAGGAAAGGTCCCAGACTTTTTCGGCTAATTCAGTGCGGGAAATGATCTTTCCCCGATGAGCCATCAGGTATTCGAGCAACGCGTATTCTTTGGTCGTTAAATCAATTCGTTGGCCGTGCCGCGTTACGATTTTCGTGTTCAGATTTAATTCCAGATCCGCTAATCGCAGCAGCGATTGATTACTGATATTGTATCGTTTTGTAATGGCTCGAAGCCGGGCCAGAAGCTCAATAAATTCGAAGGGTTTAGACAGATAATCGTCGGCTCCGGCATTGAATCCGTTCATTTTATCGTCCAGGCTATCCAGCGCCGTTAGCATCAAAATAGGCATCGACGAGTTATCGGCCTTAAATTGGCGACAAAGTTCGATACCATTAATTTGAGGCAGGTTTATGTCCAGTACTACAGCATCATATTCATTGTGCGTGAAGAGCTGTTTACCCACGTAGCCATCGTAAGCAACATCAACCCGGTACGATTCAGCTTCCAATCCTTTCTGCACAAACAAAGCCAACCGCTCTTCATCTTCTACTAACAGTACTTTCATACGAACGTATGGATTGGATACAGACTAAATGTACGACTTAATAGTAAGTGAGGACTCATTGCAAGCTTTGTAAAGCCTGACTGATCGTCCCATCAAACAACTAAAGTTGATCAAGCATGTTAGTACACATCTGCAACTAATCTGTGTTCAAACTATTTCCGCTAAGCTTCACTAAATTGTTTTTAAGGTAAGAAAAATAGTTCTCAAGGTTTGCAATAAACGGGTAGAGAATATCAAAAGCCTTACCTAGGATTTGCCTGACGATGGATTGGATCAACCGTGTTCCTTCATCTTGTGCTTTAGTGGCTCACCGCATACACAGCCAAATAAGTTAGCGCACCACCTAAATAACCTAGTAACGCTGGACCACTGATTCGTCGTAGATACCACCCGAACTCTAACCGCTCCATGCCCATAACGGCCACGCCTGCGGCTGAGCCAATCACTAACAAGCTGCCGCCCGTTCCTGCACAGTAGGCCAGAAACTCCCATAATTTATGATCAGCAGGATAAGCCCCTAGATCATACATGCCCATCGCAGCGGCCACAATGGGCACATTGTCAACAATTGCCGAGGCAACACCGATAATGCCCACAATCACATCTAGATTACCCACTGATTCATTTAGGGAAGTGGCTACCTGCTCTAAGATTCCAACCGATTCCAGACTGCCAACTGCCAGCAGAATGCCCAGAAAAAACAAAATGCTCGGCACATCAATTTTGCTCAGCGCATGAGCTACCGAAAAGCGCTGCCGCTCCTGCTCGTCTTTATCGGCATGAATCAGTTCCGAAACCACCCACACAAAGCCCAACGCCAAGAGCATCGCCATATAGGGGGGGAGATGAGTAATGGATTTAAAGATGGGCACCATAACGATGGCCGACAAACCGGCGGCAAACATCACGCGTCGATCACGCCGGGCAGTGGGATCAATGTAGGGGCGGCTGGTATACTTGTGCCCTTTAGACTCCCGGTCTGGGGATTCAGACTTCAGGGTAAAGCTCAGATACAGCAAAGGTACTAACAGACAAACCAGACTGGGCAAGAAGAGTTGGCTCATGATGTTGACGGTTGTCACTTGTCCACCAATCCAAAGCATCGTTGTCGTTACGTCGCCAATGGGTGACCAGGCTCCGCCGGCATTAGCGGCAATGATGATCATACCGGCAATTAGCTTTCGTTGCTCAGCCTGCCGAACCAGGTTACGGGTTACCGAGACCATCACCAGCGCCGACGCCAGGTTATCCAGCAGGGCCGATAAGATGAACGTCAAGCCGCCAATGAGCCACAACAAGACGCGGGGGTTGCGGGTAGCGACGCGGTCGGTAATGATAGTAAAGCCCCCGTGAATGTCGATCAGTTCGACGATGGTCATGGCCCCCAGCAGAAAGAAGAGAATTTGGGCAATCTCGGCCAGATGGTGGCCCAGGGCTTCCAAAGCCGGCTCCGGGTCAGATAGGGTGAGACTATACACCGTCCAGCAAAGGACGCCGGTAATGAGGGCGGTTGCGGTTTTATTGATACGAATCGAATGTTCTACGGTGATGAGGGCATAACCGAGCAAAAACAGAATAACCAGCGTCGTAAGCATAGTAGGCAGATAAAAACGTCAGTAAAGTACTTTTCTTCTGAGCGAGAAAAGACCCTATCCTCCTCAAAGGATTTTGATTAAACGGCCAAATTAGGCAATTAAGGTTAGAGCGAGCTTGGAGTACGATTAGAAAAACATTAGTGTGCTTTAAACATTTATCAAATGCCCCTACAAGTAGCCGATATATGAATGGTCATTCATTATACTCAGCGGCCTTTATAACTACAGGAAATTAATTCGTGTTAGTCATAAAGAGAACTGCTTCTCACAGAGCCCAACTGCATAAAGCCACTAACGGAATACCTTAAAAGAAGAGAGCTTAAGGGACCAAACACGTCAGAACATGGAGCGGCAAGTGTACGTTATCGCTGATGGATGAAATCGACAACTGATTTATGAACAGGCTAAAACAAGTATCGGCACAGACCACATTTAAAAAAGGAATTGTTGTACCTAGCTTACTTTTTATACTCTCCGTTACATTTATTTCCAGCTTCTTCCCTGAGTTGACGGCTACTCTCCTAGGACAAGTTCAGCAGTGGATCTTTACTAATCTAAACTGGGTATATATCTGGTCAGTAACCCTATTTGTGTTTTTTCTTCTGGCCCTGGTTTTTAGTAAATACGGTTCGATTACCCTGGGCGACAATGATTCTGAGCCAGAGTACTCGTTTTTTTCGTGGATATCGATGCTTTTTGCAGCCGGAATGGGAATTGGTCTGATGTACTTCAGCGTTGCCGAGCCTATCGCTCATTTTTCGGACCCAACCTTTGGGGCATTCGATGATATTCGGCGGGCCAAAGATGCTCAGTTGTATACGTTTTTCCATTGGGGAATTCATGCATGGGCAATCTATGGCGTGGTAGGTTTATCGTTAGCCTACTTTACTTACCGCTATAAGCTACCCCTATCGCTGCGCAGTTGCTTGTATCCAGTTCTGAAAAACAAAATAAACGGTAGGGCGGGCGACATTATCGACTGTTTTGCCTTGTGCAGTACTTTTTTCGGCATTACAACGACGTTGGGTTTTGGCGTTGTACAACTTAATGCCGGACTTGTGGAAGTCGGTATAATGCAAAGTAAAGGGTTTGGCTACCAGATTGCTATTGTTACTGTTATCATGATTATTGCCACCCTATCGGCCACTTCTGGGGTGAATAAAGGCGTTAAATTCCTGAGCCAACTTAATGTCTCTAGTGCGGTTTTGCTTATGGTATTTATTCTTGTAGTGGGACCAACCGTCTTCTTGCTAGGTACCTTCTCAGAGGGAGTTGGCTATTATTTGAATCAGTTTTTTAACTTAACCTTTGACACCCATGCGTATGAGCCTGCCACTCAGCCTTGGTTTTTTCGCTGGACAATCTTGTACTGGGCCTGGTGGATCTCCTGGGCACCTTATGTAGGTTTGTTTATTGCGAAAATATCAAGGGGGCGCACAATTCGGGAATTTATCGCGGCTGTGCTTGTGATCCCAACAGCTTTCAACTTTTTATGGATGACCATATTTGGGAATAGCGCAACCTGGCTGGATCGGAATGACGCAGGAGGCTCACTAAGTAAGCTAACCAGTAGTGCCGATGAGTTGCTCTTTCGGTTTTTAGATTATTTCCCTGCAGCAGGCATTAGCAGTGCGTTAGCCATTTTCATCATCTTTGTCTTTTTTGTGACTTCCGCCGATTCAGGCATTTTTGTCATGAACAATATTGCTTCTAATAATGCGGCCGAATCGCCTAAATGGCAATTAATCTTTTGGGGCGCACTGCTGGCTCTCCTGGCCCTGGTATTGCTCAATGCGGGTGGGCTGCAATCTTTACAAACGATGACCCTCATTACAGCGCTGCCCTTTTCGATGATTATGCTGATGTTCTGCTATTGCCTGATACAAGGCCTGATTGTCGATAACCATTACCAAAACCAGGGCTTTTCACCCGCCACCAGCAATTGGTCAGGTGAGTTTTGGAAAGAACGGCTTGATCGGATTGTTTCCTTTAAGACGAAGGACCATGTCGATCACTTTATGATGGAAACGGTTGCCCCCGCCTTGGAAGAGCTTTCCGCTGAGTTTAACAGCAAGGGTATTGTTACCACCGTGCAGACGAAAGAGAAACCAGCAGATGTCGCCCTAACGATCAAGCATGAACGACTTGAAGATTTCACCTATGGGGTTCGTAATCACGCCAAAACAATCTCCAGCTTTCTAGTCAATGAAGGCAACATTCCTGGCGTAATTGGCAACAAATCGTATATTCCTAGAACATACTTTGGTGACAACCGATTAGGTTATAACATTGAATACTTTACGCAACGAGAGGTTATTGCTGATGTACTAAAGCAGTACGAACGCTTTCTGGCATTATCCTCCGAAGAGAAGAATGAAATATTCACGATTGTAACGCTAAAAAGTAGGGAGTAAGGTATATAAATAGTCAAGCCAAGGCGGAGAACACAAGACGAAAAGACGACTCGTATCGTTGTCCTGGTCAATGCTATCCAAACGAGTAGGGTGATGATGACCAGAGATGGTGGACAGCTACTCCTTAGTGAAATGCCTGCGTCGGTCAGGTATTTTAGTTGGCTATGTACTACTGAAAAAGCTTTTCAAGGGGGTAAGAAGCTATCTCGTCTCACTTTATAGCCTTATGTACGATCTAATAGGTTGTGCTATACGTTGGAAAGGCTCTTGAATCGCTTACCATGCGGTTACTTTTACAACCGAAGAGCCACGCATTCAATCGTTTCATTGCAGCTAATAGCCAAATTATTCCTTTTGGTCGAAACTATGATTCAATTTTGGTGTCGGCTGTTCCTAATCTGCTTCGCTCTTGGTCTAACGGGTAAGGTAGGAGCGCAGCAGCCGTCGGTTATCTTTACTGATGCCCGTAGGCTTACCTTGACTGGCAAGGCCTGGAACAGCCAACCATTTTACCACCGGCTGGATACAGCTGCCTATCCGGCCATTCCAGCCAATGTCAAGCGACTGGCTACGAATTCAGCAGGATTAGCGATCAGCTTTAAGACCAATAGCACCCGCATTTTGGCTAAGTGGTGTACTAGTTCGCATGCCCCAAGTGGCAACATGACGGGGATTGCTTACGAAGGAATGGATTTGTACATCCAGCGCGATAATCGCTGGCAATACGCCGGCGTCGCGAGTCCAAAATCCCACACCTGTTCGGAAGCTACGATCGTGGAACATATGGCGTCGGGGGACAAAACCTGTTTGCTCTTCTTACCTACCTATGATGAGACTCTTTCGCTTGAAATCGGCATTGATTCTGGCGCATCGATTAGTCCAGCGGATAACCCATTCAAGAAAAATATTCTGATTTATGGGTCCAGTATTACCCAGGGTGCGTCCGCCAGCCGACCAGGACTAGCTTATCCGGCCCGGCTTTCTCGAGAAACGGGCTATAATTTTATTAACCTGGGCTTCAGCGGTAGCGGCAAAATGGAACCGGAGGTTGCGGATATGATCGCGCCCTTGGCAATGGATGCTTATATTTTGGATTGCCTTCCTAACCCGTCCCCAGCGGAAATTTTAGCCCGCATGAGCAATCTGATTCATACCATTCGTAGGTTTCATCCACAGGTACCTATCATTGTTATTCAAACTGTGGCGCGTGAGAAGGGTACTTTTGACCAGCAGGTTGCGGCAGTCGTAGCGTTAAAAGATCTTTACAGCAATCAAGAGATTAAGAAACTTCAGGAGCAGGATAAACACCTTTATTTGATCCGGGCGGATGGTCTATTAGGGCATGACCAGGAAGGCACAACGGATGGGATTCATCCCAACGATTTGGGTTTCGATCGAATGCTCCAAACGATCCGGCCAGCGATTTTGAGCATTCTAAGCCGCTATGGAATTTGATGCTTGATACAAGTCGCTAATGGGCAGATACGAAGGGCTGTGGGCAAGGCTAATAAAAGCTTTAAAATCCCGCGAAAAATAGCTTTGATCTGTATTACTAACTTGTAGGTTAAACGGCTTAAATTCGAGATTGGCTGTTACCAAGGCTGCTTAGGGACAGCCTAAAAGCGAGCCAAGCGGCTCACTAATTTAGCCCTAATTCCACTTGCCGTTTTGACTCATCGTTTCACTTATCGTATCGAAAGAGCAAACTCATCGGCTAATGTGGAGTGAGCGGGTAACTGTAGTTGATCAAAGAGTTTCCTTGACACCCCAGCCCGGCGCTAATGAAGCGGTAAAAGCGGGTGAAATCGTGATAGCAAAGCCACTTCTGAGCGATGGACAGCTTGATGAGGCCATGGATAGGCTAAAGAAGCCGCTAGCTAAACCTTGAGTTGAGAAAAATGCACGTCAAAGGAACTGATGGCTAAGGCGGAAGGGCTTGTCTGGGTTTGCAGCAACAGCTCCAGAGCCCAAGCGTATTGCCTAACGGATACAATCGTTACCGACCCTCACATCGCAGAGTTGATAGATATTCCAGCGAATGAACCAGTTAGAGGGCTGGAATAGCCACGCTTGGCGTTATCCAAAAATAAGGGACCTAATGATGTCCTCCGTTTTTGGAAAGATCTATTGCAAATAAGGAGCACGGCAACTATAAGCTATAATACATTATCAAAACAATTGGTGTCCTATTAAACGCTTCAATTTATTATATTTTAGTTAGCATATATAGTATACAAGTTAACTATAAAATAGGTAGCTTGCACCCATTAACCAGTCAATTGTTTTGATGACGCCAGTTCTCCCTCAGCAGATCTTTGTCGTAGATGACGACGAAGACGATCAGTTTATGATTCATCAGGCACTGGCTGAGCATATTCCATTGGTAACCATTGACGTGTTCGCTGATGGTGAAGCATTACTCAGGTCTTTAAGCCAAGCATCTATGCTGCCTCATCTCGTATTGCTCGACTTGAATATGCCCCGGATGGGCGGCTTGGAAGCCCTTGAGCACATTCGATCAAATCAACTCTACACCGGTTTACCCGTAATTATGCTGACTACCTCGGATAGCGCAGAGGATCGGGCGCGCGCTCAAGCGCTAAAAGCCGACGGTTATTTTGTCAAACCTTCCACCGTATCTCATTTAAACCAACTCATTCTAACTGTTAAACAGCAGTGGCTTCAATCCGGCCAGTCGTAGGGCTGCCGTTCTTTTTCAAGCGCACTGCGTAAACGAACAGGATCAGCTTCAAGCCTAAGCGGCTCGCAGCTAGGCGCATCACCGTTTTTTTCATAACCATTCCTCACGCTTGAACAATAGCGCTCCTTACAAAATCAACTGTTAAGCAATCTTACCTTCTTTTATGATCGATTCGCTACCCAACTGGGTGTTATGGTCTTTGTTAGTAGGACTTCTACCCGGCGGCTTGGCTACGCTGTCCGCTCAGCCAGCCCAGTCAGCAGTTACGGCCAACTCCCAACGCACGATAACCGGTTTCATTACGACAACAACGGGGGAGGCTCTACCGGGCGTAACGGTTCGCCAAACTGGAACCAATCAGGGAACCGTTACGGGGGCAGATGGTAGTTTTCGGCTGATACTCCCGAATGGAGGAGCCACGCTAACGATTAGTTTTGTCGGCTATGTAACCCAGCAGGTTCCGGTCGGCACCCAAACGTCGCTAACCATACAACTCAGAGAAGACGCGCAGGCTCTCAGCGAAGTCGTTGTAGTTGGCTACGGTACTCAAAAACGGTCGACTTTGACGGGTGCCGTAGCCGAGGTAGCCGGTCGGGACCTGGTACAGAGTCCACAGCCTAACTTGGCCAACTCGCTGGCGGGACGAACACCCGGTCTGATTGCGCTGAACCGGTCGGGCGAGCCGGGCCGCGACGGTTCGCAGTTCTTTATCCGGGGCCGCTCGACGCTGGGGGATGCCAATCCACTCATTGTTATCGACGGTGTCGCCAATCGACTGGGTGGTCTGGACCGGCTCGACCCGAATGAAATTGAAAGTGTATCGGTATTGAAAGATGCGTCGGCGTCGATCTACGGCGCGCAGGCCGCTAACGGGGTTATTCTGGTGACCAGCCGCCGGGGTGTGAAGGGTAAACCACAAATCACGTATAGTTTTAATCAAGGATTGTCGGCTCCTACGCGCTTACCCCAGATGGCCGATGCCGCCACGTACGGTCAAATCTTAAACGAAATTCAGTACTACGCAAACCCGGCTGGCGGCTTGAACCAGCGGTACACGCCGGAGCAGATTCAAAAGTTTGGCAATGGTTCCGATCCGATCAACTACCCCAATACGAACTGGTTGCGGGCGGTGCTTCGGTCCGCTGCCCCGCAACACCGGCACACGCTGGGCATTAGCGGAGGGAATGATGATGTTCGGTATCTGGTATCGGTGGGTAATGTGTTTCAGGATGGTATCTACCGGAACGGAACGGCCAAGTACAACCAATACAGCCTGCGGGCTAATATAGACGCGAACGTCGGCAAAAACCTGACCATCGGGGTCGACTTGAACGGGCGGCAGGAAGATCGCAACTATCCGCTCGATTCGGCAGGGCGTATTTTTCGCTATGCGTTACGCGCTTATCCAACGCTGGTCGATCGGTACCCGAACGGTCTGCCGGGCTCCGGTACCGACCAGGGACGGAATCCCTTGCTCCAAGTAACCGACGCCCTCGGTTATCAGCGGGACCGGCGGGGCTACATCAATTCGACCATCCGGTTCCGGGAGAATATACCGTTTCTGAACGGGTTATTCGTGGATGGGTTTGCCGCTATTGATCAGGTGTATCAGGCTAACAAGCAGTGGTCTATTCCCTGGACCACTTACAACTACAACCAGACCACCGGTCAGTATACCCCACAGCTCAACGCGCCATCGGTGCCGGGACTGCTGCAAGGGCAAACCAATTCGACGCAAATTACCCTGAACGCCCGGCTCAACTACGACCGCGTTCTGGGTCTGCATCGGCTCGGTGGTTTCCTGGCCTATGAACAAAGCACCTACAAAACTGATGTATTTACAGCCTACCGCAGTGATTTTGTGAGTACCCAGA
Source organism: Spirosoma oryzicola (assembly GCF_021233055.1). Classification (NCBI taxonomy): domain Bacteria; kingdom Pseudomonadati; phylum Bacteroidota; class Cytophagia; order Cytophagales; family Cytophagaceae; genus Spirosoma; species Spirosoma oryzicola. Next base: position 155,930 of record NZ_CP089542.1, read on the forward strand.
TTCCAGAGTTTTTTGCGGGAAGTGAAAGCGACCGGGTGAGCGGACAGCCGTTTTACTCCGCGAGACAGAACTACTTTGGTCGATTGCAATACAACTACAACGACCGCTATCTGGTCGAGGTACAGGGCCGTTACGACGGTTCGCAGAACTTTGCTCAGGCGCGCCGATTTGGATTTTTTCCGGCTTTGCTGCTGGGCTGGCGCATTTCCGACGAGCCCTGGTTTAAAACCCCGACAACGGCTTTCGTCAATAGCCTGAAGTTCCGGGCTTCGTATGGATTGCTGGGTAACGACCGCATTGCGCAATATCAATACCTGGCGGCTTATCGCTTCGATGCGGGCTACATTCTGGGCGATACACCCATCCGGCAACCGGGGCTAACCGCCGGTTCAGAACCAAATACCAATGTTACCTGGGAAAAAGCCCGGACGGCTAACGTAGCGCTCGACGCGACCTTGTTCGAGGGTAAACTAAGCGTAACGTTCGATTATTTTCACACATCCCGCAATGACATTCTGATCCGCCGAAACGTATCTGTGCCGGACTACACGGGGCTTGTGCTTCCCAACGAAAATCTGGGCCGACTAACCAATCAGGGATTCGATTTTCAGATTACTCACAACAATACCTACGGACCGATCAACCTGTCGGTGGGTACCAATTTTACGTTTGCCCGCAACCGGGTGCAGTTTCTTGACGAGGTGGCGGGCCTGCCTGATTACCAGCAGCAAACGGGGCAGTCAATCAGCGATCCGAGCTACGGAGGCTTATTGTATCAGAGCCTCGGCATTTTTCGTAATCAGGCCGAGGTTGACGCTTATCCGCATGTACTGGGAGCCGGTCCGGGCGATATCAAGCTGGAAGACAGAAATGGCGATGGAACAATCGATGCTAATGACCGGATTCGGCCACGATACAGCAATGTACCCGAGATCGTTTATGGTGTACCCATCAACCTAAGCTGGCGTGGGCTCGATTTAGCCATTCTGGTGCAGGGACAGGCTCATGTAGCGCAGTACCTGCTGCTGGAATCAGGCTCAACAGGCAATTTCTTTGCTCAGGACGCGGCCAATCGCTGGCGACCCGATAATCCAGACGGCACGTTTCCACGCGTAGCCAGCGAAATGCTTAACAGCGTCAACGGGGCTTATCAGAATACGTACTGGCTGAAAAATGCGGCTTTTACGCGCCTGAAGAACGTACAACTAGGCTATAACTTGCCCAAAACGTTGCTAACCAAAGCGAAGATTCAATCCCTGCGAGTTTACCTGAGCGGCTTTAATTTACTGACGATTGATCAGCTGAAAACCATTGATCCCGAAGGAGGTTCGGCGCAGGGCTGGTTCTATCCCCAGCAGAAAGTGTATAATCTGGGACTCAGCGCCCGGTTTTAATTCATCCACACGCGGAGCGCCGGACCGCGCTTATTGAAAAGTTAGTCCGGCACCTTTTCGCCCACGGTCAAACGTTCTTTCCGTCAACATAGATGAAATCATTATTTTCTTTGGTCATTATTACGGCGTTACTAGGTCTGGGCGGATGCTCGCACGATCTGTTAGACAAAGCGCCCGTGGATCGCATCACCGATGAGGCCGTCTGGAGCGATCCGGCGTTAGTGCAAACGTTCGTCAATTCTAAATACCGCGACCTGGGTTTTGGCTTCAACTGGAACGGCGACGAGTTGTTGTGGGCATCGGCTTCGGACGAGTCGTTGTTTAGTCACGACTACGGCATGTGGGCCATCAATAAAAGCGAAATAACGCCCTCCAATCTAGCTATTCTGGGCAGTGGCCCAACCGAATACAATGGCAACATGAACCCGTGGAGCAAAAATTACCGCTATATCCGGGATGCCAATCAGTTTTTTGACCGCATCGGCACCGTTCCAATGGATTCGGCTCAGCGTCGGCAATTGACGGGCGAAATGACATTCCTTCGAGCGTTTCGCTATTTCGACTTAGTTCGCAATTATGGGGGCGTACCACTGCTCACGCAACGGTTCACCCTGGGCGACGATTATACGCAGGTGAAGCGGGCCAGCCTTTCGGAGAGCATCGGCTTTGTGGTCAGTGAAGCCGACAAGGCAGCCGCCTTGTTACCAGCAACGTACACGGGAGCGGATGTGGGCCGGGCCACGAAAGGAGCCGCGCTGGCGCTGAAAGCCCGAATGCTACTCTATGCGGCCTCGCCACTTTACGCGGGCACGAACGACATTACACGCTGGCAAACAGCCGCTCAGGCGGCCCGCGCGGTCATGGAGCTGAATGTGTACCAGTTGTATCCAAGCTACCAGCAACTCTTTCTAACGCCTAACAATTCCGAAGTTATTTTTAATCGACAAGCCAGTCAACAGGGCGATAGCTTTCAGAATCTCGAACGATGGAACGGTCCCAATGGCTATGGCGGCTGGGGCGGTAATGTGCCGACGCAGAATTTGGTGGATGACTACGAAACGATGGATGGCCTGTCCATCACCGCAGCAGGTTCGGGCTACGACTCCCAAAATCCCTACGCCAATCGCGACCCACGGCTGGCGGCTACCATTCTGTACAATGGAGCTTCTTATCGGGGTCGGGCGGTGGAAACGTTTCGGCCGGGCGGCTTAGATAGTCCGGATGGGCCTGAGTCGTTCAACACCTCGCCCACGGGCTACTATTTGCGTAAGTTTATGAACGAAACCCGCGATTTTGGGTCGGCCAGCGGTAGTCAGGCCCCCTGGATCTATTTCCGACTGGGCGAGATTATGCTTAACTACGCCGAAGCGCAGAACGAAGCCGTCGGCCCGGACGCCAGTGTGTACAGCGCTCTCAATCAGCTCCGCGCCCGGGTATCGATGCCTCCCTTGCGGGCGGGGCTGACGCAGGCGCAAATGCGGGAACGCATTCGACGGGAGCGTCAGATCGAGCTGGCTTTTGAAGAACATCGCTATTACGACGTACGGCGGTGGAAAATCGCCCCAACAACCGAAAACCTGCCGATTCGCCGGGCCAGTATTACCAAAGACGGTTTAGGAAAGCTACGCTACGAGTATCCTTCCGTGCAGGAACGCCGGTTCAGCGACCGCAACTATTTCCTGCCCATTCCGTTGAAGGAAACGCAGGCAAACCCAGCTCTGGTGCAGAATCCGGGGTATTAGTATTCCACCAGCAAGACGCTCCTAAACAAAAACGGCCACCTCAACCGGCATGACTACGCTCGACCAAAGCCGACACCTTCGCTACGGAACCTTCTTCTACCTGTATGTGATGCAGGGTATTCCGTCGGGCCTGGCCCTGACCGCCCTAACCAACTATTTAGCCGCTGAAGGGGTCGATGCCCGTCGTCTGGCCACCTTCGGTACGGTGGTGGGTCTGCCGTGGGGAATCAAATTCATCTGGGGTCCCCTGATCGATCGGTTTCAGCGCTCGGCTATGGGCCGACGACGCCCCTGGGTGCTGGGCGCTCAAATCATGGCCTTTCTGGCCTCGTTAGGGCTGCTCCTGCCCACCGACCCGGTTCATACCATCGATCAATTGATGTGGTCGTTTGCCTTACACGGCGTCTTTGCTTCATTGCAGGATGTAAGCGTCGACGCAATGGCGATCACGAGTGTTCCCACGCCCGAACGGGGTCGCGTCAACGCCCTGATGAAGGGCGGTATGGTGACGGGCCAGGCGATGGGAGCCGCCGGGTTGGCACTGGTGATTCATCACCAAGGGTTCCATGCGGCTGCGCTGGCTCAATCAACCCTATTGTTCGTACTAACGATACTAACGTTCTTTATCCGTGAACGGGCCGGCGATGCGTGGCTTTCCTTTCGACAGCTTCCTGTTGCCGCCAGTCCGAATCAACCTACCTCCATGAGTGGCTTGATCGGCAAACTACTTCGGGCCTTATTGGACCGGCACAGCCTGATCGTGTTCGGATCGGTAGCGATTGTTTTCATTGGCGAGCGGCTGTTTCAACGGGTATATGGGTTGTACCTGATTCGAGAAGCCGGTTGGACGGACACGGCCGTTTCGGTGCTAAGCGGCACCTATGGCACGCTGGTTGCCTTAGCACTGGCCTTGGCTGGCGGCTGGCTATCGGACCGCATCGGCTCAAAACGACTGCTGGGCGGAATGGTACTGGCGATGGCCACCCTGCATGTTGGCTTTTCACTGGGTCATAGTGGCTGGGCCAACCCGGCTGTGGCCACGAGCGGGCTGGTCGTGCGCCAAACGCTGGAACCTTTATTCAGTATTGCGGCCCTGCCCGTGCTGATGGGATTATGCCGTCCGCAGGTAGCCGGAGCGCAGTTCGCCTTCTACATGGCCCTTAGTAATCAAGCCGATCTGGTGGGCATCTATCTGTCAGGCGTGCTTTACAGTCAATGCCCCAGCTGGGTTATCGGGTTAGGGTGTGGCCTGGCAATGCTGGGTGCCTGGCTAGCGCTTAGACTACTCACCGGCTCTTCTACGCCTAATCGGTTCACGATGGAACAGGCCCCCGGCAATTGAAAAGAGCCGTGTCAATCCACCGGGGCGTACAGGCCAGTATACAGATTATCAAGTCGATAAGCTGACCTAACCAAACATATTGTTAGCACAAAGTTTTGTTCGGACATGGGCAAAAGGTATCGGTTGTTGCTGGTTTATTCGCTTGTGTTGGTTGATGTGGTCGTTGGTGCTGTGGTTACGCCCGTGATGCCTCAATTTGTTAAAAATCGGACTTATCCAGCGCTGTGGTTGGCGGGGGCTACCGCCCTTTTTCTGGGACTACAACTATTTTCCGGCCCCCTGTTGGGTAAACTCGCTGACGCAATTGGCCGACGCCCCATTCTGATCGTATCAACGCTGGGTACGCTGCTGGCTAACGGTTTTTTGATTCCTGTCAAAGCGGGCTAGCTACTCGTTAACCGCTTCAGCAACGGCATGACTAATGGCATGTTTGCCGCTGTCCGCTCGGCCATCACCGACGTTTCACCGAAGGACGACTTAGTCAACAACAACCCATTATAGGCCAGCTTATTGCAGTAGTTAATGATTTCGTCAAAAAATCGGCGGTGTTCGATCAGCAGCATCCCCCACTCGCCCTGAGGATATGACTGATAGGGAGACGGTTTCATCAAACTTCCTGAGCAGCTAAGGAAGCCTTTATTTAGCAGGTCTTCAATAGCGGTCTGATCATCCGCAGACTGAATCAGTTCATACCGGACCAAATTAGCGTAGTCCACTTTTTTAGGTACGTTCCATACCGGCTCGATCTTTAAGGTGTCGCCCACAACGAGGGATCGCCTAGCTAGGGCAAAGGTAGCCGCCCCTACCTCAGGCGATACCTGACCCGCTTCGTACACGATCAACAAATCAATGAAAGCCTGCAAAGGTGGGGTTTCATAAACATTACCACTGGTGGTTCTAGTGACAAATTTTGAATAGATGAAAAAACGAGGAGCGATATAAAACGTAGAGACAAAATAGGGCGTCAGCATGGCAAAACAATGCTAACGATTTTTACTGTGCCTAATACCCTACTTTGACAGCTGATCCCAATCCAGCGCCTGGCAGTAATCTAGCAGCCTTCCCAGTAATGAACCGATAAATAAAACATGTTATATTTTCTGCCCCGCTCCAGTTCATCATAAAAATAAGATTACCGCCCTTATTCCGCCCGTTTAAAAGCCTCATCACCAATGAGAGGGTTCCCGTTTTCAACCTCGCGATGAAACCCGCTTTGTCTTCGTTCAAGGTGCAACACCTTCGGATTGATCACTTTACTTTCGCTGGATAGATATGACCCAAAGCCGGTTAACTGGAGTAACCAGCGCTCGTAGAAAAACCCTACTTTCGGTTTGACCGTCGAAAAGCTATCTATGACACTGGTCACTACCTGGTTATTAGTCGAATAGGCCAGAATATTGACCGGGTCGCCCCCCATTAGGGCATGTTTAACGACTACATTCGCCACAATACTTTGCTGTAAAGTTGTCTTGCTCGTTCCCGGTGGACTGTTCACGACCAACATGGTTGATGTGATAAAGGCTTTTTCGCGGTGAAATAGACAGGGCGTATTCATGGCCCATCTGTCCAACGTGTTTTGCGGAAGCAGAAACCAGTTCAATAGGTGTCAGTACAGGTTTCAAGGACTCATAGGCCGAGTTGGCCAGTATGCATAGCAAAGTGGATATACGTAGATCGTGCAGTAGCGAATTGTAGAGACCAATGATAGCATCGGCTGCGTTCGCCAAAAGCTCGTTGACAACCAGCGAATGTTGATAAGTGACGGCTTAGTTTTCCTGACTGTATTCATCTATGCCTTTACCCATGATGGCTCGAAAGCTTTTCTGAATGTACAGCCAGTAATCAGTCCAACGCTTACTCTCGACAAACGGCTTTGCGAAAGCCCCACTAATAAGCTCATCCATCGCGTGTATGCGGTTGTGGCCAAGGGTGAAGAATATGACAAAAACTAGGTCTCACCTCTTGTAAAAACTACAGAAGTCAGCTCGGTAAAAAACAACAAATTGGCATTGCTTTCTCAGACATAGCTGGCCATGTTTAGCTCTTGTTTTCCCACTTCAAAGGTAGTCTACGTCAAGCTCTGTCTGTTTTTTCGGTCAAATCAAACCCTTTCTTACAACTTAGATTAATATATCAGACTGACGAATTCAATCCGGTCGAATGAGCAAGAAAACCTAATAATTAACCAACCAACAAACTTATGCATTCATTTGCTGTAGCAGAACAATTGAGTAAACGCACTTAAGCAATTAATTATACATATTAAGGTGTGGCGACAGCAAGCCAACATAATTGCCCTCCTTCTCAGTTAAACTAACCAATCTTCAATTTCCAACTAATTTCCTCTTTATCTACAAATTCATCTTTTAGCCCCGTTAGTATAGTTATAGCTAGCCATTTGCGTTTGTGATCACTTGTAGTCACATTTTTTTACAAAATACTCTAGTCAGCGCATTAGCCAGTATTTAGGCAGCCTGTCGGAGTTCAAATGAATTATTTACATGTGGGGACAGTTGGTAGAAAACGCCATTTTTATCGATAAGTATTATTACAGCAATTTTTAATTAAATTTTAATATAATATACTCTATAACAACGTCTTACGTAGCTACACCTCTACATCATTGAGTAAAAATACTCCACTATAATTCGAGGTTTTTTCGCGTTTCGATCACTAACGCACTATCAGACAAGTGATTGGAAGAAGTCGAGTAATTGTGGCATAGTTTTTCGAATGAAGTAAGCACTGGCCGTAACGTTTATCGTCATTCTATCGAAGAGAGAGCCGTTCTTTTCGATAACTGAAGATAAATTAATAGTAATCTAAGCGAAACTTCATTGAAGCAGAATTGCTTTACCACGGCTCGTAGTTGGCGTCTATGCGCTGGAAGAATCCTGTTAGAGCAGGAGTCAATTTATTACTCAACAAAATTCGATATATGGCTCAATCTGCATCTAAAAACCTAAATAAGTACGACGTTCACTGGCCTCATAAGGCGCTTTTTTTTATGGCCGAAATAAGCCTATACATCACTACTCCACTAGCGACTGCCTGTTCAATCAAATGCACAAATCGCTGTCATCCCGTTTTTATCCATTAAACAATCAACTCAAACTATACTACCGATGAACCAAGCCTGGCTTTATCCACTTATCATTGCGGCTGGTGCGCTGCAAGCCTGGGGGCCTCCCATGAACGGGGCTCTACTAAAATCAATTGGCAACCCTTGGCTGGCCAGTGTTATCTCGTTTCTGCCTGTCGTGGCCCTGTTGAGCTGCGTATTTTTGTGTCTACCCAAACCTATGCCAACCGGAGAAGGTATTTCCGAAATGCCCTGGTGGGCACCGTTGGGTGGCCTAGTAGGGGCTGGTGCCGTCGTGGTCGGGCTAATGTTTGTCAACAAGGTCGGGGCTGGGACATTGGCGGGGCTGACAATCACCGCTAACATACTGATGTCTTTGTTAATCGACAAATATGGCTGGTTTGGTATGGAGCAGCATCCGCTTAGCCTAGGTCGGATTGCCGGGGCCACGTTGTTGGTAGTAGGCATCTATCTGGTTTCAAAGTATTGATGGCACTTACCCAACTTTTTTGAGAAAATACGCATGCCAGCGTTTATGAATCCAACAGGACCATTACTTTTTGCCCATTTAGGCGACTTACACATTACCCAGCCCAAACAGCAGAACTACGTAGACTTTTTATCAATCGTAGCCCAGCTTGAAACTGAATGCGGCTCGGCGCTTGATTTTGTCGTTTTACCGGGTGATAATGCGGATAACGGCTTACCGATCCAGTACAAATGGGTGGCTACGGCCCTGAAGATGCTAAGCGTTCCGGTCTACTGTATTCCCGGTGATCATGACATGGAGCAGAAAAGTCTGGCAGCATTTTATGGACAATTACAAGCAGAACTCCTGCCAATATCGAGTGTTATACGGGGCGTTCGTTGCCTTTTTTTGGATATGAGTGGTAGCGGCAGTGGGGGACCTGATTTCCGGTTGGGCAATACGCAGCAGCAATGGTTAAGCCGCGAGGTAGCAACAGCTCATGTCAATGGTGAGCGGATTATTATCTTCATGCACACATATCCGGCTGATCTAGTCGATCCACAGGAAACCTATTTATTGAATAGTCTGATCGCCGGGCATGATGTGGTTTTGGTCGATATGGGTCATACGCACTATAACGAGTTGGCCAACGATGGGCATGTGGTTTTTTCGGCAACCCGGTCTACGGGCCAGATTGAGGAAGGTCCTGTTGGCTATTCGTTGGTTTCCGTTGACAACGAGACTGTCAGTTGGCGTTTTAAAGCACTTCACGACGCCTTTCCGTTCGTCATGATTACAAATCCCGCTGATTACCGGCTTCGCCGTGACGAAACCCCCGCGCCCTCTAACACCGTGGAGGAACGAGCCAGTATTCTAGGTGCCAATACGATTCAATCCGTGGCCTGCCGGTTTAATGAAGATGACTGGACGCCAATGACCTTATCGAGCGATCAACGCAGTTGGTTGGCCACGATTAGCGTTCCATCTAGTCAGCGGATGGAACTGACAGTTGAAGCAATCGACATAAGCGGCCGTCCGGGGCGACATACTATACAAGTTGCACCACCACACACAAACCAAGTTAAACGCGTAAAAAACGGAAGCGATGCCGATTCAATAGGAGCCTGTCCTGAGAACGGAATTTTCGGGACTCAGCTAGGCCCTAACCGAAATGGCAAGCCAACTTCCTAAGTACGATCAACCCACTACATATGACTTCTTTTTCGATCTGGACGATCACTATTTTATCAATTGCCGGGGTCATCTTCCGACCTTTTAAAACTCCGGAATTTATTTGGGCTGTGGGGGGAGCCGTCTTGTTGCTCATCTTTGGCCTGATCACCCCTACCGAAAGCCTGTCAGGTATTGCCAAAGGAATGGATGTATACCTGTTTCTGACGGGCATGATGCTATTAGCCGAAACCGCTCGGGAAGAGGGGCTTTTCAACTGGCTGGCCGCCCACGCAACGCAGCGGGCCAACGGATCGGCCAGCCGGCTTTTTGCCCTGATTTACCTGGTAGGTGTCGTAGTCACTACCTTTTTGTCGAATGACGCTACGGCCGTTGTGCTTACACCAGCTGTAGCAGCTGCCGTAAAAACTGCGAAGGTTAAAAATCCATTGCCTTATCTGTTTATCTGCGCCTTCATCGCTAATGCCGCTTCGTTTGTATTACCCATCTCCAACCCTGCTAATCTGGTCATTTATGGCACACACATGCCCCCTCTGACGGTCTGGTTAGCGCACTATGCCCTGCCCTCCGTTGTAGCGATTGTTACTACCTACGTAATTCTGCACTTTACGCAACAGCAAGCCTTGCGCGAGTCTGTCGCTCAGGATATTACGATTCCGACTCTATCACCAGGGGGGCGGCTGGCTATTATCGGTATTACCGCCACCGCGCTTATTCTATTAGGAGCGTCGGCATTGGATAAACCTCTGGGTCTGCCAACGGCCATCACCGGTATTCTTACCTCAGCACTGGTATTGATTCGGGCCAGAAAAAATCCCTGGGTTGTCATCAAAGACGTGTCCTGGGCGGTGCTGCCCCTGGTGGCTGGTCTTTTTGTACTGGTAGAGGCCCTAGCCAAGACGGGCGTTATTCAGGAATTGACCACAATACTACAGACCAGTACCGCTCATTCGGTATCGACCACAACCTGGCTTAGTGGCATTGGTGTGGCAATTGCCTGTAATCTGGTCAATAATCTGCCTGCTGGTCTGATTGCGGGTACGGTAGTTCAGGCTGGTCAAGTCCCCGAAGCAATTAAAAGTGCGATCCTGATTGGCATCGATTTGGGACCTAATCTATCGGTGACAGGCTCGCTGGCTACGATCCTTTGGCTGGTAGCCCTACGTCGGGAAGGGCAAGTGGTCAGTGCGTGGGAATTCCTTAAGTTAGGCGCATTAGTAATGACTATTCCATTACTCTGCACGCTGGGCACAATCTGGCTGTATTACCATTATTTCTAATAAGCAATTATCATTTGTACTGCTGATTGTAGTCCCGCTCACATTAGGAGACCGGTCGTTTCAAAGGAATGACCGGTCTTTTTTCGTACCCGATAAAGCAATCACGTTTGTGTACCGGATTGTCGGTTACTGAATGGCAAAAACAGGAGGGATACTACGTCAGAGACATATTCAACCGAACGACACTTCGGCTGGATCATCAACGATTTATTTGTCCCAAATAATGCTTGATTACAAACAGACACTCAACGTGATGATCAACGATAAGCAACTAAATAAGGCCCTGTTCTAGAGTATCGCGCTACTCCGCTCCCTTAAGTTTAAGCTTAAGATTAATTAATATTTTTTTCAGATCGTACCCAGACAAGCATGGTAGGTTTGCCTTCGTAATCAATCATTTAAAGTTATGAAACGCAAACATCAGATCCCATTTCTGCTTTTAGTAGTTGGACTAGCGGGTACGTTTACCGCACAGGCACAACCTCCCGTAGGCTCTGGCCCCGGTAAACCCGGACCAATCGCACTCGCAGGTCCTCGCCCACCTCAAACGTCAGGCATCGTTGCTCTGACAAGCCTTTCAGGAACGGTTCAACAGTTCACTGCCAACGACGAATCTGTTCTGAATGGGTTTACGCTGAACACCGGATCGCAAACAGTGGCGGTCGAGTTTCCTTCTCACTTAGGACAGGCCATCCAGGCCGCTGGCAAAACAGGTAGTAAAGTAACGGTGAGCGGTGTATCCGACACGACTCCTGAAGGAACAACGATGTTTCGACTGGTGAGCCTGACGAACGGTAACACGGTTGTGACCGACACGCCCCCTGCCGCTCCGGCTGTCCTTCCTACCCCAACACCTACTAGCGTGAAAGGGAAAGTAGTCGAGTATCAGGTTGACCGACAGGGACAGGTAAACGGCCTGCGTTTGAGTGACCAGACGCTGGTACGGGTACCTCCTCACGTAGCTGGTCAACTCGTGTCGATCGCACCAAAAGAAAGCACCATTTCCGTAGAAGGCTATGTGCATCCAGTTGGCGAAGGACAAGTCAGACTCTCGAAACAGACTGTCGTAGAAGCTACTCAGATCACCGTCAACGGAAAGTCGTTTCTAGTCCGCTAATAGTAAGGTTTTAGATTCTTTCTCCTTAGCAGTATAGTTCATCAGATCCACGTTGTTTCAACAAGTGGATCTGACGAACTATACGTGTATTTGTTAACAACACTAAAGGCCAAGTTAAACTAAATCTCTTTTCCTGCTTCGTATGTCGGAGATGAGGGCTCTGACTTACTTTGGCTGAGAATCGACGGTCATACAGGACGATAACTTCTTGAACTATGTCCACATGTCCCCCTTCCTGACAGATGTAATCAATCGAATCGTTTTCTATTTATCATTGACGAATTACATTAGCTAATGATCTGTGGGGCTTTGGCTTCCTGAATGCCAGCTTGGTACTGTTTTTCCAGTCCATTATAGACAGTCAAGGTATCTTCGTGCACATCCAGCTCGACTACTTTTCCCCACTTCAGGGTTATGAAATGAACCCCCTTGTTTACATAAGGATCTCCGTTTTCCAGGGTAGCAGTTGCCGTCCAGCGAACAATGGCTAATGTGTTGTGAGGCCAGCCCTCGATATTGATGTGATGGATGGTAATGTGTAGATTGGGCGTAACGCGGGCTAAGCGTTCCAGCCAGGCTTTAACCGCAGCCTGATCGTTTCGTACCCCGCCCAAGGCATGGTCCCCCGCAAAGCTGTGACGGACGTTCAGAACCATATCGTTGATCAGTTCACTGAAACGGCGTTGGTTGACCAGTTCGAATGATTTTTTTACTTGTTGTTTGACAAAATAGTGGTACATGAGTTCCTGCGTTTACGTGATAGACAAAGGTATCCTGGACCGCAGACCTCTACCTGTAACTTAAGTTACAAAGCGTTACAGACCCACAATTTTTCGACGGATACGACTCAGCGAAGGCCGCTCAATGCCCAGGAAAGAAGACAGGTGCGTCAGGGAGATGCGGTTAAATAAGTCCGGGTTCTGGCCGATAAAGTCTAGGTAACGTTGCTCGGCGGAATCAAACTGGAAGCTTTCGATGCGTTGCTGTTGCTGCTGGAGAATGGCTTCGGCGATTAGGCGGCCATTTCGTTCAAAACCAACAAATTGTTCGTAGCCTTGCTGGATGTGCCCGTAGGAAACAGTGATCAGCGTAGTCGGCTCTAAACATTGAAAATTATAGCGACTAGGCTTGTTCATCAGCAAGGATGGATAATCAGTAACCCAGTTATTTTCGCTGACAAAGATAGTGGTCATTTCTTCGCCAGCTTCGGTAGTGTAATAGCCGCGAATGAGTCCACAGGTGACAAAGCCGAGCAACTGATTCGGCTTATCAGCCTCAATGAAAAAAGTTTTCGGAGCTAAGGTATGTTCGGTCAAGCCCTGCTGGAAGTAATCCCATTCGAGCTGAGTAACCCTGGGATTGAGTTGTAAGATGGCTTGATGAAAAGCGTCGAAATTGGCGGACATATAAAATCGATTCAGCTTTGGGGCTATTGATGGTGCTTGACCTTACGGCAAATTTTATCCTTCATTTAAAGGAGTAACACACCAGCTAAGTTAATACAAACCATATCGTAATATCTCCTTACCTACCCTGCGCTAGAGAAACTACCTGACTACACGCTCGTCATTTTGAGATAAGTTTGAGTCGAACAACTTACTACCGATTATGAAGTCGCAACGGATGTTACGAATGGTTTAAGCAGTAGCTCTTATACGGTTGTACCAAATCCATGAGCACGTTCAGAAAAATAAAAAATCACGAACGATAAATACATAGCTATTGTGGCTAAGTACGGTTTTTATTTCATGCTTCAACCAGTTATTTAGCGAGGTAATATAAATCACTATTGACTATGAATGCGGTAAGCATAGTGGCAGGACTTTTTCTGCTGGCTCAACTTTGTTGCGGGCAATCGCCGGGGTCGGTAGTGCTGATTAACCAAACGAAAGGACCCGTTTATCTGGAGGTGATGGACCGCTTCGATAATCAACAGCTTTCTATTTTATCCAATTCTGTTGAACAGGCGAGCTGGCAAACCGATGGACAGCCCCTGTTCGTGCGAAACGCTCATAATCAGGCGTCTTACCTGCTCACGCCCAACACTTCATACACCATCACGTCCGGCGTAGGTCAGCATGTAGCTTTAAAAACGACTTCGGATTCTTTGTCTGCCACGGCGAATCTGCACCAGGCCTATAAGCTGACGAACAAACCCGCAAAAGAAGAAATCTGGGAGTTTACTACCGAGTATCTGGCAGGTCCTGCTTACGCAAAGCTAACCTTTACCCACCGCGCCTATACACTGAACCAACGCTACCAGAGCCGCCTGAACTTCCTTAAGCACTATGCCCGGCAACACCATCTGGACCCCGATCAATTAATCGCCTGGAAAGACTTCTTTTTCTACCAGTATGTTCGCGGGTTGCTCTACCATAAGCCCAGCCAGATTCCACCCGATTCAATCGCCCGCTATATTACTTATTTTCAGCATGAGCGTTGTCTGCCAATGCCGATATACCGCGAAACTGCGAGCACGTTGCTACGACTGATGGGTCAGCAGTCGAACGGAAAGCTCGATTTTGCCCAGTTGTATCAGCAAGCCAATCGCCTTTTTTCCGCTGGCACGCGTGACTATTTGCTGTTTCATGTCATGAAAACATTGTCCCGGCGCAAGCAGGAACGACAAGCTAATCCCGAATTTGATCCGGTGTTGGCTCAACAACTACTGCCCCATTTTAAGACGGATTGCCAAACGGTTGATTACATTACCTACATCGATCAATCCATGCAGTTTCTAAAAATGGGCGGTAATGCGGGGTCAACTGACGTTCTACTTTTGGATGTTTCCAACCGCTCTTCAACCTGGACGGACGTGCTGGCGGCCTACCGGGGCAAGGTAGTTTATGTAGATTTTTGGGCGAGTTGGTGTGCGCCCTGCCGGGCTGAGCTACCGGCTTCTCACCGTTTAAGAGAAACTCTAGCCAACGATAAAATCGATTTTATTTACGTATCAATGGACGAAGACGCCAATGCCTGGCGTAATGCGGCAAAGGCCGTAGGTGTATCGACGGCTGATAGTTACTTGCTAGTCAATTCGTTTCAATCGGCTCTGGCTAAACGCTATCAACTCAAATCCATTCCTCGTTACCTACTTTTTGACAAGCAGGGCAAGCTAATTTCAGCGGATGCCAAACGACCGAGTGATAAGCTGCTTCTGGCAGAGCTGCAACGACTAGCCCGTTGATTTAACGCAAAGACAATCAATTTTGGTTGTCGTTGGCGGTCACTTTGCGCTCTTGTAAAACTAACCGCTAGACACAGCATACGCGTCATGAGGAACGCAGAGGTTCGAAAAGCTAGTATAGACGTACAAAAACGTTTAAATAAGTTCATGAGGTGAGTTAACGCCGATTTAATTCCGGCCTGGCAAAATGCCCGTTTCTTTGCAGGCAACCGGGGCGGGATATGCATTTGCTTCGGGTTCTCAACACATGACGACTTTAATTACCCATCATTTTTACGCGGCTCTGTTCGGAATCGCGGTGCTTTCATCCTGTAGCCGCCCGGTCGCTTATTTTCAAAAGGGTTCAGCAGTGGCTCCTACGCGGGCAAACACCCAGACCGTACCCACAGCAATACCGGATCAGACGGCCGCGCTCCCAGTTCAGCCAATTTCCGAAGGTGAAGCCTATGTCCGAAACGATCAGAATCTGGTCGAGAACAAGGCAATTGACGGGCACCTAAGCCGGGCCAGGCAACTACTGATCGCGTCGCACGAGCAAGAGGTAGCTGCGCCGGTTAAGAAGTCCCACAAACTGAATGTGGTAGACCGGCTGATCATTCGTAAACTAAACAAACGAATCGCCCATCAACTCGCTCCAAATCAGCCTAATAAAACCATGATTAACAGCATGGGTCAGCTAATCGGGGGAGCCGTATTGCTAGTTGGTGGTTTGTTGCTGCTTATTCTGGGTACGGGGACGGTTGCCTTTATTGGATTGATTCTCTCGCTGGTTGGTGCCCTTGGCGTGATCGTGGGTTTATTCGGAGGATAAGTAGAGTAAGGTATTATCCTCAATCTGACTCGGTTTCGGAGGGCGATTCAAACCTTCTGGTCCAACAAGCAGTCAACCCATGACGCTAATGTACCAGTTTTATGAATGGAAAAAATATCCTGATTGTCGGAGCCGGTTCGGGTATCGGGCATGCGCTTGCCAACCAATTACAAGCCCAGGGCGCAACATTGTTTACAGCGGGACGCCAGGCTCCCGAAGGCATAACCTCGACCCATATGACCTGGGATGTGACACAGTCGTCCGCAGCCGACGCCCTCACGCAACTTCCCAGCGAATTACACGGACTCGTATACTGTCCGGGTACGATCAACCTGAAACCTTTCCAGCGACTCACCATCGACGACTACCGACGTGATCTGGAAATTAACGTGCTAGGAGCAGTGGATGCCGTTCATGCAGCCTACCTGGCTCTCAAACAGGCCAAAGGTAGCAGCGTGGTACTGTTTAGTACGGTAGCGGTCAGGCTAGGGATGGGACTCCATTCGTCGGTAGCCATCGCCAAATCGGCGGTAGAAGGCATGACAAAATCGCTGGCCGCTGAGTTCGCCAACATCCAGATCAGGGTCAACGCAGTGGCCCCCTCCCTGACTGATACGCCACTAGCGCAAGGTCTGCTGGGCAACGACGAGAAGCGGGAGGCTGCCAACAAGCGGCATCCCCTGGGTCGGTTTGGAACTCCCGATGATATCGCCAGTATGGCCGCCTACCTACTCTCGGACCAGGCTAGCTGGATTACGGGTCAAGTGATTGGCGTCGATGGCGGTATGGGGAGTTTGAAATAACGAGTAAAACCTTCCCTACCTGTCGGGGCAACATACAGTTGCTGATGGATAGAGTCGTTTCTGACAAAAATCGTAGCTAAAAATTCGTATTCAGCAGCGGATTATTTTTTTAGAAATAATCCGCTGCTGAATACATGCGCACATTGATACGTACCTATCTGGAAGTTTTCTTTCTGGTCTGCCTCAATCAGTGCCGACAACCCCGACACTAGGGAACACCACCTCTACTCGCGACGACAACATGGCGCTGGGCGACTGCAACGATGCCAAAGCTTCGGTACTTAGTCCGAATGCTTATCTGATTGCCCGGCCCAAATATACACTCTCATAATACAGCAGCACCACCAGAATTGCTAACTCCCGAAATAAGTATCTTATTTTTTATTTCTCGTTACATAGCCTATGTTTACACGGTAAGTGTACATGTATAGACCATGTGTATAAAAAATAGGTTCGTCGCCCTAGTGCTGGCCATAGGCTCGCTTAATATGGTTGCTTTTTCCGGGTTCCTGTCATCCTGCCAAAAGCAAGCGTTACAGACCCAGCCTTCCGACTCGGTTTTTGTGGAGTACAAAACGGATAATCTGGATTCGCTCGACTGGACAAACGAAGCAGCTAGTTCAGCGCTACCCATAACTGGTCCTAAAGCTCGACTGACGATCCAGTATTTGAACAACGAAACCGACCTGTTCCGACCTGCCCGATTCTCCACCCGGCTCTGGTATTTTGGCAGTACCGAACCCACCTATCCAGAGCGAGCCGCTATCAATGCTCTGGGCGATACTAAATACGACATGCCGGATCTAATCATCAGCCGAGAAAATACCGGAAGGGCTTACACGCGTCGAACAATACCAGACGGATGGTACATAGCTGAGTACGATCAGGAAGGTACGTTTTACAAATTCCAAGCCGTTGCTGGCAGCGATGGACTACTAGTTTACAATCAACACGATACAACGGCCCCCCTGATGGCGGGTTACTTCACATCTTACGGCAAGATTGAAGTCACTTTTGGCGCGGATACTGGTATCGACGAGCAAGCATTTGTCCACTTATCGAAGGGGCAAGCACTCCAACGGTTTTGGCTATACGCTGAGGATGCCACTGATCAAGTTAAGTCGTTGTCCTGGTTCATTCCAGCAGGGACGTACGATGCGCGTTGGTTTCGTGGCGGAGGCCCCAATCGATCCGGCGCTATCACTATAGCCACTGGCAAGCGCTATCCCAATCTAAAGTTCTGAGTATTCCTGCCCAAGTAGAATTGGTGTGCTAACGGTCAATAGAAGTAGTTAGGCTATACAATTAATGACTTGTCGGAGTTGATTAACTAGGCTTTTTTCGTGACCAGCCTCACAAACCCTTCTCGCAGATCGTAGGTCAATAAACTTTGATATAGACCTAGACAACACATGGTATCACCTCAGTATATTTACCTAATTAATCGCCAAATAATCATATATCCGGTTTTCTACCTATCTTTCGACGTTTCTTGAACTCCTACCTTGTTCATGTCGTCATCACTTCCAACGGCATACCATCAATACGGTGATGCGCAACTTGTTTCCGCTCTGAAAGGAGGGGATCGGGACGCTTTTGCAGAAATCTACAATCGTTACTGGAGTTTGCTTTATCGGCTGTCTTACCAGAAGTTACGCGCTCGTGAAACGGCGGAGGAGTTGGTTCAGGACTTGTTTGTGAGTATCTGGACCAAACGCGACCAGACAACCATTCGGGAATTACGGCCCTACCTGCTGACCGCGCTTCGGTTTTCAATCATCAATCATATCGAATCGCTCCGGGTCCACGAACGCTTTGTGACTTATTACGAATCCTTTCTAAATCAGACGGATACCGAGCCAACCGACGAACTGGCCTTGCAGGACCTAACCGACGCCGTTGAACGAAGCTTGCAGACGCTGCCCGAAAAGTCACAGCATGTATTCCGAATGAGCCGGTTTGAGTACCTAACGATTCCCGAAATAGCACAGCGTCTCGACCTTTCGGAGAAAGCGGTTGAATACCATTTGACCCGCACCCTGAAAGTAGTCCGCGAAAACCTGCGTGATTTGGGCGCTCTGGCTTTGTTTTTTCTTATTCAGTAATTGCCTCGGTCAACTAGTGATTTAGTGTTATCGATAGAACAATACAAAGAAATTATAGGCTTACTAATCATATAAACATAAACTTTCATAGAATTTACATTTTCTTTTAGGGTTAACAGGGCCGTTTCCTGACTTACACTATGAACAGCGACCTTAGCTGTTTACCAACTTTATGACTCCATTTGACTTTCGTCAGCTCCTGCGTCGATACCAATCCGGGCAAGCAACGGCCGAAGAAACCCGGCGATTAGAAGCCTGGTATGAATCGATGGGAACTAAGTCAAAACAACCCGTTGACTCCGTGGAGGATGAAGCCGTTCAGCAACGGATGTGGGCGTACATTCAGACAGAGACGGATTCGCAAACAGTCGTTCGGTCCTTGCCGGTCTATCGGCAGAGCTGGTTTCGGGTGGCAGCCTCCGTGCTATTGCTACTAGGCCTGTTCGGCTACGGACTCTGGCAATGGTCGGACGGACGAAAAGAGCCAGTCGAGTTGCTGAGTGTGCAGATGAACAATACCAAGCACCCCATGCGCATCCGGCTCGACGATGGTAGCGACGTAACACTCGAACCAGGTAGCTTTCTCCGCTATCCCAGTCATTTTTCGGCCACCAAACGTGAAGTATTTCTGACGGGAGAGGCTTTTTTCAGTGTGACCCGCCAGCCACAACGACCGTTCCTGGTTATAACCGACCGCGTAGTGACCAGGGTATTGGGTACGAGTTTTCGGGTAAAAGCATTCGGCGGGAAAGCCAACGTATCGGTGACGGTTCGGACCGGGAAAGTGTCGGTATTTAGTCGGCCAACGACCAGTTCCTCGTCAAAGGAACTGGATAATGCGGTGGTGCTGGTACCGAATCAGCGGGCGGTGTTTTACCCAGCCGACGCGCGATTAGTGAAAACGCTGGCTGAAAATCCGGTGTTGCTGACACCCGACAACCAGCAGCCTGATTTCAACTTTGTAGACACACCGCTACCGGTGGTTTTCGACCGGCTGGAAAAAGCGTACGGCGTTGATTTTGTGTACGATGCCGATGCGCTGGCCCGCTGTACGCTCACGGCCCGACTGAGTAACGAATCGCTTTACGAAAAACTAGCGCTCATCAGCGAAGTAACCCACGCCCGTCACGAAGTAATTGATGGGCAAGTGGTTATCGACAGCCGTGGGTGTACGCCCGCCCATAAACCGACAACGCCTTAAACCGATTAGACCAACGCTTATGAATCACCAAAGACTCCTTACGTTAGCCCTTTAGTCACGAAAAAGCCGGTAATGCACCACCATCACCGGCTTGAAATTCCCTGATTTTTCTCTGTCGCGAAACATGAGTTTACAAAACGCCCGATTACCGGGCGCAGGGATTGTTTTTGTCCAGATTTCCTATGAACCCTTTCAAAACACCTTAAAAGTATGCATCGCCAGCCAACTTTACCAGCATTGTTGTGGGCAATTATGAAAATTACTGTCTGCCAATTTCTGTTCGCTATTTTATTTGTTAGTATTTCGATAGCTCACGAAGGTCGGGCGCAGGAAGTGCTTAGCCGTCGGGTTACGCTGACGGCCATCGACCAGCCCGCTCGAACCATCCTAAACCGGCTGGAGCAACTGACCGATACCCGGTTTATGTATAGTACCGAAGTCATCAAAGCCGACCGGCTTGTTTCGGTTTCTGTGCAGGAACAGCGGCTTGATAACGTATTGACTCAACTTCTGGAACCGCTTCACATCACCTATCGAGTGGTGGGTCAGCAAATTGTGCTCAACATAACCACCGAAGAACCAGAGGCCACACCGGTAGCACCCCTGATTACGGGTAAAGTAACGGCTAAAAATGGCGACGTGCTACCCGGTGTCAACGTAACGGTAAAAGGAACTACGCGGGGAGCGTCAACCGATGCGCAGGGACAGTACAAGCTGGAAGCCGAATCGGGCCAGACGTTGACGTTCTCGTTTATCGGGTATAAAAACCAGGACGTGGTGCTGACGGGTCAGACAACCGTAGATGTAATACTGGAAGAGAGTTCAGCCACGTTGCAGGAAGTAGCGGTTGTAGGATCGCGGTCGAGCGTGGCCCGGACTGATGTTGAACGCGCAGTACCGGTCGACGTACTGACATCCAAAGAACTGCAATCGACGGGCCAGGTCGAGCTGAGCCAGCAGGTGCAGTTTACGTCGCCTTCGTTCAATTCGGCCAAGAATGGAATCAATGGCGTAGCCAGTTACGCCGACCCAGCCTCGCTCAAGGGCCTGTCGCCCGATCAAATGCTGGTATTGGTGGATGGGAAACGGCGGCATCAGTTTGCCGCGGTGAACCTGAACGTAACGGTCGGTAAAGGCACCGTTGTAACCGATATGAACGCCGTACCGACGCTGGCTGTCGAGCGGCTGGAAATCCTGCGCGATGGGGCTGCGGCTCAGTACGGTTCCGACGCCATTGCGGGTATTGTCAACCTGAATCTGAAAAAATCCGTCGGAACGGGCAGCGCGATGCTGCAATACGGCGTGACGAGTCGGGGCGATGGGGGTGGCTATACGGCGGGCGTAAACTACGGTTTTCGCCTGGGAAAAACGGGGTATCTGAACGTAACGGGGAGTTATCAGGACGCAGCTGGTACCGACCGTTCGGACCCGTACAATCCACAACCGGTGGCCGGCGGAGCGTATACCGGGATATACACCAACAACAAAACGACCGATGAGTCGACTCGCGAATCGCGGGGTGTTTACGGCCAGTACGGTACATTTCGGGTAACGCAATACGGTAGCAACGCCATGAAATCGGGGCAACTGTTTTATAACGCAGGCCTGCCACTGAGCAAAAACTGGACCTTATATTCGTTTGGTGGCTTTTCGCGCAAACGGGTGAACGCACTGGGCTTTTTCCGCACCGCCAACCCGGCCACCGGTACAACCAATCCCGCCATTTACCCTGATGGGTTTACGCCACAGTTGCCGGGTACAGTGCAGGATTACTCCGTGGTACTGGGGGTTCGCAAGAAGGTGCTCGAAGGCTGGAACATGGATTTCAGCACGGGCTACGGGTCTAACTACCTCGATCAGAACGTAACCAATTCAACCAACGCGTCACTGGGCGCCAATTCGCCCAAAGACTTCTACGTGGGACGGATTGCTTTCGGCCAGAGCGTGAGCGAAATCAACCTTAACAAAACCATGTACGGGGTGATGGGCACCAAAACGCTGAGCCTTGCATTAGGAGCCCAGTACCGTATCGACCAGTTTCAGCTCAAAGCGGGTGATCCGGCCAGCTACCAGGTTGGACCGTTGGCCGCTACTAACAACAAGATTCCCGGATCGCAGGGACGCGTCGGTATCGGGCTGGATGATGAGACCAACCGGACTCGCTCGAACGTCGGTATGTACGTCGACGTAGAAAGCGATCTGACCGAGCGACTCTTGCTGACCGGCGCGTTGCGGTACGAAAACTACAGCGATTTTGGGGGTAATCTGTCGGGTAAACTGGCAACGCGTTACAAGCTGAATGACAATTTTTCCATTCGCGGTTCCATCAACCGGGGCTTCCGGGCACCGCTGCTGCAACAGGTCGCCAATGCCGTGACAACCTCGACGGTACAGAACGGTGTCGTAACATCAACCAAGGAAATTCCAAACAGTGACCCACGCCTGAACCAGATCGGTATCGAAAGCCCGAAAGCCGAAACGTCGTGGAATTACAACCTGGGTCTGACGGCCAAAGCCGCCCGCAATAAGCTTCTGTTTACGCTGGATGCTTACCAGATCGACATTCGCGACCGGATTATCATCACGGAGAATCTGCGGGTGGCCAACATTGCGGCTTTGAAACCCTTGTTCCCCGGCCTCCAGGAAATTACGTTCTTCACCAACCAGGTCAACACACAAACGCGGGGTATCGACTTTGTCACCTCGTTCCGGCAGACGCTCCGTCGCAGCAATGTCTTTACGG
The DNA here is from genome assembly GCF_021233055.1 of Spirosoma oryzicola. Classification (NCBI taxonomy): domain Bacteria; kingdom Pseudomonadati; phylum Bacteroidota; class Cytophagia; order Cytophagales; family Cytophagaceae; genus Spirosoma; species Spirosoma oryzicola. The sequence goes on from NZ_CP089542.1 coordinate 178,397, forward strand.
CAAGCGTTGCCCTGACGGTGAATAAGACCGAAATTGTTGGAACGAAAGGAACACCTGCCCAGTTGCAGACCGGTACGACCGCTCCGATTCTGCTGATTGATACCGTAAGCCGCGCCCTGATCGAAACGAGCCAGCCCCGCACCAAAGTGCTGGTATCGCTAGGTTATCAGGTAGGTAAGCTGACAGTGAATCTACGCTCGACGTATTTCGGCTCAGTAACGGCCTGGGAAAAACCAAGCGGATTACCTCACCGCGTACAGACCTTCGGCGGCAAAAACCTGTTCGACGTATCAGCAGTATATGCCTTCAGCAAACTGCTTTCGCTGACGGTTGGCGGCAACAACATCACCAACGTATACCCCGACCGTGTCTTTAGCAACTATGCATCCTACAGCAACGGTCAGGTACCCTACACCCGAAACGCCAACCAGTTCGGATTCAACGGAACGTATTACTACGCCAACCTGATGGTCAATTTTTAGAAAACTTACAGCATTTTCTGTCATCCCGGCCCTATGGTTGGTATGGCAGAAAAGGAGAATCAATCTGATTATGGTGAACATCGCACTGTTACTGATTTGTCTGCTGTCGGGAGGGCTTTTGCGAACGAGTCGGTTGCTGCCTACCGATGCCCACTTGACCTTGAATCAGTTGCTGGTAACGGTGTTCATCCCGGCCCTGACGCTACGGCACATTCCCGATATGCACCTCAGCCCGCAGTTTTGGTTACCGGTGCTGGTTCCGTGGTTCGTGTTCCTGATGGGGCTGTTGTTTTTCGGATTGGCTGGGCATTCGCTGCGAGACACTCCACAGGCGCTCGACCGACCGACACTCGGTTCACTTCAACTAACCGGCGGTATCAGCAGTGTATCGTTCGTAGGCTTCCCTCTGTTCGAACTACTCCACGGCGAACGGGGGCTGGCGGTTGGCATTGTGATGAGTCAGGCCGGAACGTTCGGTGTGGCGATGACGCTAGGCGTAGCGCTCGCAAGCTGGCATACGGCACGACACCATCCGGTGGGGCAATATTCTTCAGGACAACCTCCGTTGGGGCACCATCCGGTGGGGCACCATCCGGTGGGGCAACCATCCGTTCGGAAAATGTTGGGCAATATGCTTCGGTTTCCGCCCTTCCCGGTGTTTCTGCTGGCGCTGGCGGCTAATTTGGCTGGCTATCAGCACTCGGCGCTGGTCCGTGATCTGCTCGACAAAATCAGTGCCCCGTTTACGGTGCTGGCCTTGATATCGGTGGGCATGCAGTTACAGTGGCGCGTACGGCCCGAGGAGCGTTCTCATTTGCTGTTGGGCTTGTCGTACAAACTATTGCTGGCTCCGCTGCTGGTTTTTTTGCTATGCCGGTTCTGGCTGGGTCGGCAGGATTACGTGGCTGATTTGTGCGTGATTGGCTCAGCGATTGGCCCGATGAACACGGCAGCCATTCTGGCGAGTCGGTATGGGCTCAATGCCCCGTTGGCGTCGCAGATGGTGGGCATCGGTATTCCGCTTTCGTTTCCCGTTCTCTTTCTGATTTATTACCTGATGGAACGCGGATTTTTGTGATCTGATAATACCCGTTTGACTAGTCAATGATGTAGTGGTGTCGGGTTTGAGAACCCGACACCACTACGACTCCGCCACTTCTTACTAATTTCAATTTTGTACAAGAGGAATGTCAATCCTATAAATCATAAAAATCCGAGTTCAGACTTCTTTGTAACAACCTGCTGAATTATATGAAAAAGCTATTGAGTAACCTGACGTTCTGGGTCCTTACAGCCATCATTTCGGGTGCCCTGCTGGGCCATTTTGCCCCCGCTACCGCCGTCCAGATGGAGTTTCTGGGCAAGTGGTTTATTAGTGTCGTTAAGCTGTTTATCAATCCGATTATTTTTCTGACCATCACGCTGGGGATCAGCAGCATGGGTGATCTGAAAAAAGTAGGACGCGTGGGTGGTAAAGCTCTGCTTTATTTTGAAATCGTAACGACGCTGGCCCTGCTCATCGGCATCGGCGTTGCGAACCTGATCCGACCGGGGGATGGGGTAGCCACAGGCAATCTGAATGGCGCGGCAGTCAGTCAATATTCTGAGCGAGCCGAGTCGTTTTCGTGGCTAAAATTTCTGGCCGATAACCTGACACTTCAAGTGTTACTGGTGTCGATTGTAGCCGGTATCGTGCTAAGTCGCTATTCGGGCCGCGAACGAATCCTGAACGGGCTGTCCGTTGCGTCGAAATGGGTGTTCAAAGGTTTGCATCTGGTGATGCGGTTCGCTCCGATTGGCGCGTTTGGCGGGATGGCCTACACCATCGGCAAGTACGGCATCGGCACGCTGCTGCCGCTTGCCAAACTGATGACGACTGTTTATGCGACTATGTTTCTGTTCGTGTTCGTCGTGCTCAACGCCATTCTGCGCTACTACCAGATCAGCCTGTGGTCGTTTCTAAAATACATCCGGCAGGAGCTGTTAATTGTTCTGGGAACGTCGTCGTCGGAGGCTGCACTGCCCGCCCTGATGGAAAAACTCGAACGCATGGGCTGTGCCAAACCAGTGGTGGGGCTGGTCGTTCCGGCGGGCTACTCGTTCAACCTCGACGGCACAACGATTTACCTGTCGCTGGCAACGCTCTTTCTGGCGCAGGTCTTCGGCGTCGAGCTGACCGGCTCGCAGATTCTGACCATTATCGGAATTCTAATGGTCACTTCGAAGGGAGCTGCGGGCGTTACCGGTAGCGGGTTTGTGGTGTTGGCGAGTACGCTGACCGCCATCCGGGTGATTCCGGTGGAAGGGCTGGCGCTCCTGCTGGGCGTCGACCGGTTTATGTCGGAAGCGCGGAGTATCACCAACTTTATCGGTAATGCCGTCGCCACGATTTTCCTCGCGAACAATGAGAAAGCCTTCGACCGGAACATGATGCGGCAGGCCTTCGACGAAAGTACCCCTCCCCCCACCGTACCCGATCTGCCTACACCGGAGCCCGCACTCAGCCGGTAATTCATTGCTTTTTCTTGGTCATTAAATCGCTAATCAACAACCTGTTTGCTGTATGAATATCAACCTATTTTCAACACTTTCTGACGTAGATACGAACGTATTGCAATCGCTGGGCTTACCCGACACAACGACGGTAGCGCTGAATCTGACGGTGTCTCAATTAACCGAATTAGCCCTGAAACGTGGCGAGGGAGTGCTCACCGAAGCGGAGGTGCTCATGTGCGACACGGGTACGTTTACAGGTCGTTCGCCTAAAGACAAGTTTATCGTTCGCGATGCACTTACCGAAAAAGCAATTTGGTGGGGAGCCATCAACCAACCTATCGAGGTTGAGCAGTTTAACCAATTGCACCAGCGGATGCTGGCGTCACTGGCCGACCAATCGGTATTCGTGCGTTACGTCAAGGCCGGAGCCGACCCACGCTACACCATCAACATCGCCATAGTAAATGAGCTGGCCTGGCATAATCTCTTCTGTCACAACCTGTTCATTGAAACGTCAGCCGATGAACGAGCTAACTTCACTCCGGACTGGACGATTTTGAATCTCCCCAGTTTCCAGGCCGATTCAACGATCGATGGCACTCGACAGGGGAATTTTACCATTATCAACTTCAGCAAACGGGTCATCCTGATTGGTGGTACGGGCTACGCGGGAGAAATGAAAAAAGGTATTTTCTCGGTACTCAACTTTACGTTACCCCGGCAGGGTGTCCTGTCGATGCATTGCTCGGCCAACGTTGGTAAAGCAGGTGACACAGCCTTATTTTTCGGGTTGTCTGGCACCGGCAAAACGACCTTATCAACTGATCCGGACCGGCAACTCATTGGGGACGACGAACACGGCTGGAGCGATCAAGTTTTCAATTTCGAAGGAGGCTGTTACGCCAAAGTGATCAATCTGAGCGCCGAACACGAACCGGAAATTTACGGTGCAATCCGACCGGGGGCTGTTCTGGAAAATACGCGATTTTCGCCCGATACCCGGATTGTCGATTTCGCTGATCAATCCGTCACGGAAAATACCCGGACCGCTTATCCGCTTGATTACATTGCCAACCGGGCTAATCCGTCCGTAGGGCCCGCTCCCCGCAACCTGTTCTTTCTAACGGCGGATGCATTTGGCGTGCTGCCACCCATTGCTCGGCTGACGGTTAAGCAAGCAATGTATTACTTTTTATCAGGTTATACAGCAAAATTAGCAGGCACCGAAGTCGGAATTAAAGAGCCTGTCCCTACTTTTTCAGCTTGTTTTGGTGCGGCTTTCTTACCCCTCCACCCATTCGCCTATGCCGATCTGCTGGGCCATCACCTGGAGGATGCAGAGGTTCCGGTCTGGCTAATTAACACGGGCTGGACGGGTGGCTCGTTCGGTACGGGACAACGGATCAAATTGGCGTATACCCGCGCCGTCATCCGGGCGGCACTAACGGGCGCTCTGGATACAGTGGACTACCAAATCCTGCAACCATTTGGTCTACAAATCCCGATGACCTGCCCCGGAATTCCCACTGAACTGCTCGATCCTCGCCAAACCTGGGCGCGCCCGATCGACTACGATGCAACTGCCAGCCGTTTGGAGCGGGCATTCCGGCAAAACTACGAGACGTATGAAAATCCGGCTGGAGGTAGTACGTCGGAGTCGCTGTTTAGTTAAACTGACAACGAGCTTTAATTGATGTTAAGTATCTCGTTAATAGCGAATTGTGAAATATTTTGTCATGGCGTCGGGCTGGGTGGCCGGAGCCATGACAAAAAAACAGCCGTTAAAACACTCATCATTCACCAACTCATGAACGCTTACTCAGAGGATGTTGTCGCCGTGCCGGTTGGTACGACGCTGGATCGGTTTATCAAACGACAGCAGCAGGCTTCTCCGGCAGCCACGGGTGAACTCTCGCAACTACTGCGCGACATCGCATTGGCGGCCAAGATCGTCCAGCGGGAAATTAGCCGGGCTGGACTTCTGGCCGTAACGGGCAGTTTTGGCACTGAAAATCAGCATGGTGAAGCGCAGCAAAAACTGGATGTTATTGCACACATCCGGTTTTTGCGGGCCTTACGAAATGGTGGAGAAGTGGCCGCTGTGGTCTCGGAAGAGGAGGATCAGGTAATACACACGGGAAATCCGGGCGGTAAATACGTTGTGGCTATCGACCCACTCGACGGCTCTTCCAACATCGACGTGAATGTATCCATTGGAACCATCTTTTCCATCTACCGACGCCAATCGCAGCCCGGTACGCCCGCCGTTGAAGCCGATTTTTTACAGGGTGGCCTCCGGCAGGTTGCAGCGGGTTATGTGCTGTATGGTACATCTACCCTACTGGTTTATACCACGGGTCAGGGCGTGAATGGGTTTACCTACGATAGCTCGCTGGGCGAATTTTTTCTGTCGCATCCAACCCTGACAACGCCGGTCGATGGTCGGATTTATTCGTGTAACGAAGGCAACATAGTAGACTATCCTTTGGCTATTCAGCAGTTCATCACAGCCTGTCAGCAAGCTCGCTTTACAGCCCGTTACATTGGAGCACTCATCGCCGATGTCCATCGTAATCTGCTCAAAGGCGGCATTTACTTATATCCGGCTACCCAGGCAGCTCCCGCCGGTAAATTACGATTGCTCTATGAGGGCTTTCCTATGGCGTTTCTGATCGAGCAAGCTGGAGGGAGCGCCACTGACGGTCAGCAACGCCTGCTGACCAAGCCAATCAGTACACTACACCAGCGTACGCCGTTAATTATTGGCTCAACTCAACTGGTCAATTTGGTAACTTAGCAAAATAAGTTACTCCTCTAGCGCTGATAATCAGTACGCTAAATACGACTGCCCGACACTATTCGCATTGATGCCGGGCAGTCGTATTTTATTTTTAACGAGAGCGTTTTATTCGTCTTTGACGTCGTATCGATCAAGCATCATCACCTTGTTCCAGGCGGCTACGAAATCGTGAACGAAGCGCTGCTGCGCATCATCCGCAGCGTACACTTCAGCAATATTACGTAGCTGAGCGTTGGAACCAAAGATCAGATCACAACGGGTCGCGGTGTATTTAGTAGCACCACTCGCACGATCCCGAACATCGAAAAACATCTCCCGCTGATCCTGAGGAACCCACTCGTAATCCATATTAGTCAGCACCTGGAAGAAGTCATTGGTTAACTGACCCGGACGCTCTGTAAATACCCCATGCTTCGAGTAATCGTAATTTTGCTCCAGGACGCGCAGGCCCCCAACGAGTACCGTCCACTCAGGAGCGCTCAGCGTCAGCAGTTGAGCCCGGTCGAGGAAGATTCGTTCGGGAGGTACCCGATAACCTACTTTATCGTTGTGATAGTTTTTGAACCCATCGGATACCGGTTTGAGCCAGTTAAAGCTTTCTACATCGGTCAGTTCCAGCGTGGTATCGACGCGGCCCGGCGTGAACGGAACGGTAACCGATACGCCCGCATCGCGAGCCGCCTTTTCGACAGCAACACAACCACCCAGCACGATCAGATCGGCCAGCGATACCTGCTTGTTGCCCACCTGCTGGCTGTTGAACTCGCTCTGAATGTTCCGAAGCGTTTGGAGCACTTGATTTAGCTCTTCTGGCCGATTAAGTTCCCAATTGTTCTGCGGTTCCAGACTGATCCGGGCCCCGTTGGCTCCCCCCCGCTTGTCCGAATGGCGATACACCGAAGCCGCCGACCAGGCTGCCGATACCATCGCCGACACGGTAAGGCCACTGTCCAGTAGGCGTTGTTTCAGTTGGTCAACGTCGCTTTCATCAATCAGGTCATAATCCCGGGTGGGACGTGGGTCTTGCCAGATCATGTCATCAGCCGGCACTTCGGGACCCAGATATCGTTCTTTCGGCCCCATGTCGCGGTGCGTCAGCTTGTACCAGGCACGCGAGAACGCATCCGTGAAGTAGTCGAAGTCGTTCAGAAACTTCTCACAGATCTTCCGGTATTCCGGATCTACTTTAAGCGCGATATCCGATGTCATCATCATCAGATTATTCATCTGACCGGCGATGTGGGCATCCGGTGTTTTGGGCGCATTGGGGTCAATGGGTGTCCACTGGGTCGCCCCGGCTGGGCTCTCGACTTTTTTCCACTCAAAGCCAAACAGGTTTTCTAGGTACGAATTGTCCCATTGGGTGGGATTCTGCGTCCACGACCCTTCGATGCCGTTGGTCATGGTATTGGCCCCGTTGCCGGATCCTACCGGGTTGTGCCAGCCGAAGCCCTGCGCGTGGATAGGTGCGGCTTCCGGAGCGGCACCAATTTTGTCCGGTGCCACCATACCGTGGCTCTTGCCAAATGCATGTCCACCAGCAATCAGCGCCACCGTTTCTTCGTCGCCCATTGCCATCCGGGCGAACGATTCGCGGATTTCGCGGGCCGAATCGTGCGGATCACCATTGTTAGCCGGCCCTTCCGGATTTACGTAAATTAACGCTTGGTGAGTAGCCGCCAACGGATTCTCGAGATCGAAGTAAGCATCTTTTGGGTTACCGTGCCAGCGGAGATTGTTGTTCACCATCTCGTCAGGATGCCCTTTGTGCTGAGTCGACGCAGGTACCTGATCGACGGGTTTACCACCCCAGAATTCAGGTCCCCAATACGTGCTCCGATCAGGCTCCCAGGCGTCCCGACGGCCACCACCATAACCGAAAGTTGGAAAATTCATGATCTCCAGTGCGCAGTTACCGGCCAGCACGATCAGGTCTGCCCACGACAAAGCCGCTCCGTATTTTTTCTTGATAGGCCACAGCAACCGGCGCGATTTGTCGGTATTGCCGTTGTCCCACCACGAGTTGATCGGCGCAAACCGCTGCATAGCCTGCCCAGCCCCTCCTCGCCCATCAGCAATTCGGTATGTACCCGCCGAGTGCCACGCCATTCGAATCATCTGCGGACCGTAGTTGGCATAATCCGCTGGCCACCAGTCTTTAGAGTCAACAAGCAACTCTTTAACATCCTGCTTTAGCTGCTGAAAATCAATTTTGTTGAATAATTCCTTGTAGTTCTCGTCGCTCAGAGGATTGGACACCGGCTGTTCCTGGTGTAGCAATTCTACCTGTAACCGGTTTGGCCACCAGTCGTCATTCTGCGGAGCAGTGCCAATTGCACCACCAATACGCGTTCCCCTGAATGGGCATTGGTCGAGGCCCTCTGGATTGTTAATGGATTTCATCGTGAGTGAATTAGGTATAAAATTAAAACGGTATATGTTCCTGAATGGGTTGGCGTGAAGCACGAAGGTGAAGCATGCTTTGGATAGCACAAACGAGCGAAAACAGTAGAGAATCAACGCCTAAGAAAAAAGCGTCTTCAATCTGTGTGTATGCGGAACGACCAGACTTGTTTGTCCGATCCGTAGCTGGTAATGTTGAGTAGGATCAACTGAATGGGGAGACTGATCGACGCCGAAGCCAGGGCAAACACTACTTCTTAACACTTGGCAGGCCAACATAACGGCAATTAACACCTTCATTGTTTTCTGAGTATTTCTCACTAACAAGGTGTTTGTATGAATGTTTTTAGGAATTCATACGCTGTCTTAATTTGGAAGTGTTCTTAGCCTACAATTAGCACGTCTACAACGAAGGCTAGTTAAGATTAAACAAGCCACAACGGCTTCATTGACAATTTAATAATCCTCTTCTCGTTTTGCTGACACGTGCAGTGAATTGCTATTTCGAATTTTGACCTCCGTTACTCATCAGCGTTCGAAAAAATGTCCGATACAAACTGAAATCTGCGCAAATATTAGTAGCACATAAAGATAGTCTGTCTCTGGCACACATGATTATTAGGAAACAAGGTTGCTTCTAAATGTTCAGCCTTACCGAGTTGCGGTCAGCAGCAGCGCCTTCACTTCAGCGACCTGCCCTTTTGGAATTGATGCTGCCCGCAGCAGAATCCGGTGGTTGCCCACGGGTAATTCGAGTTTACCCAGTGGTAACAAGGCCCAGGTTTTCTCGTAAACCTCCTTGCGCGGAACGCGGTCGGGACTCGGGATCAGGGGAGGATCGAAGCCTCTGGGCAGGGTTTGTTGCAATGTCTGATTACCGGTTGTCAGGGTCAGAATCGTTCCCCGAGCGGCATCCGGGGCGGTGTATTGCAGGCTTAATTGGTACGCTCCCGGCCGAGATACCACCACATCCCACCAGATGGAATCAGCCGGTGACTGCCAATTTATGAGCCAATCATTAGCCCAGCCGTTACCCTGTTTATAGGTTACCTTGCTCGAAAAGTGAGCTTCAGGCGCTTGTAACAACACCCGGTGACTCGCCACCGGCGCAGGGCGGAAAAGATTTATTGATGCAGATACATCATCGAACCAGCGGTTGTAGGCAGTTTGCATCGTTTGTACCTGCTGGGGCAGTTTGGCGGACAAATCCGTCGTTTGCGAGGGGTCACTCAGCATATCGTACAGGTGCGTCTGTCCTTTTTGTCGGACCAAACGGTATTGATCCGTGCGTGCGCCCCCCGGCTCAGCGGGAAGAAGGTTGTTATTCACCCCGGCCACATGCGTAAACAACAGACGGTCGGGCAATGTATTCGTTTTTCCTAGCAACAGTCCTTTCAGACTGAGGCCATCGAGGGGATGGGCCGGTTTAAAATGGAGATCGCATAAATCGGCCAGTGTCGGTAGCAAGTCGATATGGGCGGCATTAGGTTTAATTCGGGTTTGGGTGCGGATCTTACCCGGCCAGCGCACAAACAAAGGTACGCGCACACCCCCTTCGTCCACTGACCCTTTGATCCCCTTCATGTCGCCGTTGAACCGGTGACCGTTGGGTCCGTTGTCGGTTGCAAACACGACAATTGTGTTTTGTGTCAAACCTAGTTGGTCTAACTTGGTCAGCAAGCGGCCTACGTTATCGTCCACGTTTTCGACCATGCCGTAGATGCTGGCTAACTCATCGTCAAGCCCTTCAGCCTTGTACTTGTCAAAATACCGGTCAGGCACCTGATGAGGACTGTGGGGGGCGTTGAAAGGTATGTAACAAAAGAAGGGCTGGGATTTATTCTTATCTATAAATTCGAGGGCTGCGTCAGTCAGCACATCGGTAATGAACCCTTTGGTAGACACCATCCGGTCGTTGTGTTGCAGTTCTGTATTGAAGTAATTATTCCAGTGACCCGCACAAAAGCCTAGGAACTCGTCAAACCCCTGCCCGTTGGGATCTTCGGGGGCGTGTTCGCCGTTGTGCCATTTGCCGAAACAGCCGGTGGCATAGCCATTCTGACGAAAAACCTCAGCCAGCGTGAGTTCATCACTGCGCATGCGTTCCCATCCCTGCGTTACCGAGATCGTCCCCGTACGAAGGTGGTAGCGGCCTGTGAGCAGGCTGGCGCGGGAGGGGGCACAAAGCGGGCTGACGAAAAAACGGTCAAACTGTGCACCGCTGCGGGCCAGTCGATCGAGATTAGGTGTTTGAAGGAAACGATTACCATGCAAACTTAGGTCACCCCAACCCTGATCGTCAGTCAGAATAAAGACAACATTGGGCTTTGTAACGGCCACAGATCGGCTGGTAGTCGTCCAGCGAACGAACCCTACACTGATGATCATTGTGGCTAACCCAATCCAGAAAGAAAATTTCATTGCGAAAAAGGTACTAATTAAACCGACCCCACTCCTGGCCGTTCGCACTGTTAACAGCTATGCCGATTGGTCGGATGACGTTGGATTCACGATCGTTCGATGCATAAAAAACGATCTCGTTGATTGGCTAGCTACATAAAAGCGACCCAGACACCTGATGTCAGCAACAAGCCTCAGTGTAAGTTACGACAGCTAGTAAATAACAAAGAATCTACGTGTATGCAACTACTCCGATTCTATCTCTATCAGACTTGCAAGCGAGTGGGGTATAGTACTGAATTTGACCTTTTGCAAACTACGCATATGCCTTTTTTAACGTTGTTCTTCGTTCAGTGCAGGCGAAAGAATAACGCCCTCGCGGGGTTCACGCAAGAGAATACTTTTCTCGTTTATCAGCGCTTTCAAGGACTCGTTGGCCAAGGTGTCTAGTAGGCGATATTTCAACTGAAACGTTTTGGCAGGTTTATCGGGCTGAATCCACTTTATGATTTTACAATGGCAGTTCGCGTTTTCTGTCGTATTAGTTATTTCTTCCAATGCCCCCCCTTTACCCTGTTTGATAAACACATTTCGGATACCGATCATGTCGTTGCCGTCGCCCATATCAAAGCTCCAGGTGGTGGCGATGCTGGTCAGATAACCTTTGCCTTTATCCAATCGCAACAAGGCGTGAATGGGCGATTCCACCTTACCGCTCTTGTTCTTCACCCGCGAATAAATGGACACCAACGCCGGGGCTTCGAACTGCATGTAGCCGATGTGGTCGATATTCGCGCCGTGTCGGTTAAAGATAAAATACCCATTCTTGTAGCTAATCTCTACGAGGTTATTAGCCACCTGATGGAATCGATTAGGGTCATTCGCTCGTGCCTGAGGAGCTCCTGTATAGTACAGCCATATTCCCGACAGACTATCGATCTCGGCCTGCGTAGGTTGGTAAGGCAAAATGTTCAAGTCTTTACGAACCGTAGCCCATTCGTTTCTTTCGATCAACCAACGAGCGCTGACCATGCCGAGCAAAGCCAGACAAATAAGCAAACTAGCTAGCCACACTCTTCTCTTTTGCCTGTAGGTTTTCGTCAATTGCTGCTTAGTAGCTTCCTGCTCCTGCTGGCAGATAACCAATTGCTGCCGGAGTGCTTCCTGCTTATCTAACTGCAACGCTACCGACGCATCCACTCCTTCAATGAGATTGATGTCCTGCGGATTTTCACTAAAACCTTTACGACCGACGCCGTACAAGTAGATGTAGCAGGCGTCGATCAAAAATGACCGAGGATTGGCTACAAGTTGGTTGTAGGCGTCTTTTACTTGTACACCCGTAATGTCATACTTTCTACGGGGGTAATCAACCTGCCTGGGATTCGGATCAGGCGGATAGGAATCGTGGTTTAGTTGCCCCGCCGTGTTTGGTAATTCGTTACTAATCGAACTTAGTAGCTTCGCTATGTCCTCATAATTTTTCGGATTGGTATTGCGTATGATGCGCTGACCTGTCGCCAGTTCATACGTATCTATGACTTTCTCAAGTAAGTATCCGATTTCCTCCTTACCTGCTTTGACCTTCATTAATTATCTCGTTTCTAGCTGTTTATGAAAATTCCGTAACCTTACTAAAATTTTATAAAGACACGTTTTCATTTAATAAGGCTGATAACACCACACCCCTACTCGCCACCGAACGATTAAACCGCATACGCTCCTATATTTGGCAGGTTCTACCTTTTGTACTGAATAAAGTTCAACCGGAACAGCCTATTCAACAACAGCATCGAAAGGGTATCAAGGCTAAAAAATCATTAAGCGAGTATGCGTGTATCGAAACAATTTAAGCACACTATCCAACTACTAGTTTTCAGTAGTTTTCTGCT